>NZ_JBEYVJ010000638.1:0-2852 GCF_040643935.1 Kitasatospora sp. NPDC047058
CCACTCCGGTGGTCCGGCTGGCCGCTGCACTGGAGGCCGTCGAGTCCCCGCAGTCCGGACGGCGGATCGCGGATCTGGAGGCCGCGATCCGGCGGCCCAGTCGACGGACGCGGTGGCCTGGGAGTACTGCCACTCGGGCTGCAGCAGGTCGCGGTCCAGCTGGCCCGCGGCCGTGCGGTCCTCCACCACGTAGCCGAAGTCCTGCAGCCAGGCCGGGTAGAGGTTCTTCGAGCCGATGTAGAAGGCCGAGCCGTCGACGGCGACCAGCTTGTGGTGCAGCGCGTACGGGTGGCCGTCCGCCCAGGTGGCGGTGGGGGCGGCGCGGAAGGTGGCGAGCTGCAGGTTGCCGCACAGCGCGGCACCGGCCTTGGCCTGGTCCCCGGTGAGGGCGGTCAGCCGGGCCTTGAGGACGTCGCTGATCTCGTTCAGGGACTTGATCTGCGAGTAGCCGCCGCTGCCGATGGTGCCGCGGTTGGCCGGGTCGCTGACCACGATGCGGACCTTCACGCCGGCGGCGAGCTTGGCGGCCAGCGTCTCGTACAGCCGGGAGTCGTAGCGGGGCAGCGGCGGGCAGGTGCCGTTCATGTCCTGCTGGGAGATCTCGATGTGGTTGGTGGCGCCGGCCACCAGCGCGCGCAGCGCGTTCTCCTCGGGGTTGACCGTCTCGTAGTCGCGGTCCGCGTTGGTGTTGTCGTGCAGGGTCAGCGGGCTGCACTTGGCGTCGGCGGCGCCGGTGACCGGGCCGGGACGGTAGGCGGAGGTGGGGTCGTCGGCCTTGATGCCGACGCCCAGGCCGCCGACGGCGAGGACCGGGACGTTGCCGGTGGCGGGGGCGGCCGGGTTGAGCTCGCGCTCCATCGAGGGGCGGCAGGCGGCACCGTTCGAGGAGGCGAACCAGGCGTTGTCGAACACGCCGGTCCGGCCGCAGGTCCACTCCCAGAGGGTGTCCAGGTAGCGGGCGGCCGAGCCCGCGGCGGGGCCGGTCAGCGCGAGGTCGACGTCCGAGACGGGGTGGGCGGTGTCGAGGTAGTCGTCCTTCCACCCGTTGATGCCGCCGGCGATCACGCTGCGGCCGTCGACCACCAGCAGCTTGGAGTGGTTCCAGGAGAAGGCGGTGCGGGAGGTGGTCATCGAGGCGACGTTGAGCGTCACCGAGCCGGCCGCGGGGCCGAGCTTGGCGACCAGCTCGTCGCGGTAGCGCGAGGGCAGCACGTTGGCGTTGTAGAGCGGCGCGGCGCCGACCAGGATCCGCACCTGGAGCCGGTGGCCGGCCGCGGCGGAGGCCTTGAGCCCGTCGACCAGGGCGTCCTCGAAGCCGCCGTTGGGGAACGGCGCGAGGGTGGACACGTCGACCGTCCGCGTGGCGGCGGCGACGTCGGCGCGCATCCGGTCCAGCAGCGCGCGGGTGCCCGGGCGGTCGGCGCACGCGGCGTCGCCCCAGCAGCCGGGGGTCTGGAGCAGCCAGCCGGCCGGATTGTCGGCGGAGGCGTTCAGGCTGTTGCCCTCGGTGCGCTGCCAGACCGTGCCCTCCAGGCCGGGGGCCACCTCGCGCAGGGCGCGCTCCACGGCGTCGAGGTGGGGGGTGCCGTTCTCGCCGCCGGGGGCGGTGGCGCCGGTCGCGGAGTCCGCGTGGGCGGGCAGCGGCGAGGCGATGGCGAGCAGGGTGGAGGCTGCGGCGGCGGCCAGGGCGGAGCGCAGCAGGCGGCCGGAACGGCGGTACCGGGGGAGGTGCACGTGTGGTTCCTTCAGGAGATGACGGGTGGTTCACCCGTGGGACGAGCTGAGATTACCGAAAAGTAACTTGTTGTCTAAACTGCGCATGACAATCAGTCACCAGGCCGGAATCACCCCGGTCGTCCGGCCCCCGCCGGTCGGCCCCCGTCATCCGGCCCCCGCCGGTCGGCGGGCCGGCCATGACGGCCCGTCACGTCGCACGTCAGATCGCCGCCCGTCACGTCGTCGCCCGCCAGGTCGTCCGTGCTGACGGCGCGCCAGGCCGTCCCGGCGGGCCCCGGCGCCGTACCGTCGGCCCATGCTCCTCGGCCTGCTGGCGGCCCTCCTGGCCGCACTGCTCACCGGTTCCGCCACCGTCCTGCAGGCGGTCGGCGCCCGCCGGGCCTCCGCCACCCCGCAGGCCGGCGAGGCCGCCGCACTGGCCGGCGCGTTCCGGCAGTGGCCGTTCCTGCTGGGTGTCGGGATGGACATGCTCGGCTTCGCCGCCGAACTGCTCGCCCTGGAGCGGCTGCCGCTGTACGTGGTCGAGGCCGCGCTCGCCTCGGCGCTCGCGGTGACCGCCGTCGGGGCCGCCCGCGTGCTGCGGGTGCGGCTGCGGCGCAGCGAGTGGGCGGGCGTGGCCGCGGTCTGCGCCGGGCTCCTGGTGCTCGCGCTCACCGCCGGGCGGGACGGCGACGGCACCGGTGACCCGGCGTTCCGGCTGGGCGTCCTGGTGGCCGCGGTCGTCCTCACGGTGGCGGGCTGGGCGGTGGTGCACCTCGCCACGGCCCGTCGCGCCCCGCTGCTCGGACTGGTGGCGGGCCTGCAGTTCGGGGTGGTCGGCGTCTCGGTGCGGGTGCTGCCCGACCCGCGCCTCCCGGACCTCCTCACCGAGCCCTCGGCGTACGCGGTCGCGGTGGCCGGGCTGGGCGGGTTCGCGGCGCTGACCTGGGCGATGCAGAGCGGCTCGGTCACGGCCGCGACGGCGGCGATGGTGCTGGGCGAGACGCTGGGCCCGGCCGTGGTCGGGGTGCTCGTGCTCGGCGACCACACCCGGCACGACGCGACGCCGCTCGCCGTCGCGGGCTTCGCGGCGGCGGTGATCGGCGCGCTGACGCTGGCGCGCTTCGGCGACGCCG
>NZ_JBEYVJ010000639.1:0-2850 GCF_040643935.1 Kitasatospora sp. NPDC047058
TCGCCCCCCCCCCCCCCCCCCGCGCCGGGTACGGGGCCGCCGCCGTGGGCCCGGGGCGGCTGGGCCTACCGGCCCAGGCCGGTGGCCCGGGAGGCCCTGGCCGCACCCGTCCGCAGGGCGAAAGCTGGGAGGCGGGGACCGGACCGTCGGGTCGCCGGCGCCGGGGAAGGACGGCCCCGTCACGGTCGCGATCGTACGGACGTGACCGCGACGGGCACCGGTGAGCGAGGAGCCGCACCGTGAACCACACCCCCGACCTCGAAGCCGTCCGCCGGGCCGATCCCGCCGCCGTCGCCCGCCGGATCGCCGAGCGGCGCGACCAACTCGGCCTCACCGACCAGATGCTTGCCTACCAGGCGGCGATGGCACCCCGCTACCTCCGGCACCTGCTGGAGGCCGGCCCGGCCTTCGATCCGGCCGGGTTCGCCCGGATCGCGGCCGTGCTCCGCACCTCCTGGCCCGAGCTGCTGGAAGGCCGCGCCGACGCGCCGCCGGGCCGGTCGGGTCCCGGGCCGCGGCCGCTGCTGCTCCACCTGACCGAAGCCGAGTGCTGGGAGCTGGTCGGGACGCACGGCGTCGGCCGGATCGGCCTGCCGGTCCAGCCGGGTCCGGCCGTCCACCCGGTCAACTACGCCGTGGACGACGGCACGATCGTCTACCGCACGGCCGCCGGGGGAGCCGCCGCCCCGTCCGACGGATCGCCGGTCTCCTTCCAGGTCGACCGCATCGACGACCGCCTGAGCCGGGGCTGGAGCGTGCTCCTCCTCGGCGAGGCCCACCACGTCGGCGACCCGGACGAGGAGGAACGGTTGTCCCTGCTGCCCGGCGCCACCCCGTGGGCCGGCGGTGCCCGGCCGCTCTGGGTGCGCATCCGGGTGGACGAGGTCACCGGCCGCCGGATCGGCACCGGGTGAGCACCGCGGACCCGTGGCCCCGGCGGGCGGCCACGGTCGGCCCTTGACAGGAGAAAACGCACGTCTGAAACTCATCGCACCCGAAGCGCCGTTGGGCGGACCCGGCGGACGCCGGAGCGGGGACCCAGGGGGCGGCCCCGCCCCACGGCAGCAGGGGTGATGAAGCATGGCCGTCAACACGGCATCCGACGACACGGCATCCGACGAAGGCCCCCGGCCACGGCCCGCGCGCCGGGCGCGGTCCGGGCAGTCCCGGTGGCCCGGCGCGGTCCGCCGGCCCGGGGCCGCGGACTTCGAACAGTCGGCGAAGGAGTGGCTCTTCGACCTGGCCCCGGCACGCTGGCGCCACGAACAGGTCTTCCACCGCAACCCGCTGGAACTGGCCTCGATGCTCAGGCTCCACCTCGACACCCAGGTCGTCGCCCTGCAGGCGGGCCTGAAGGCTCTCCGCACGGCCCTGGTCGGCGCACCGCGACGCCCCGACGACGCCGAGACCATCGACGCCTACCTCCGGGAACAGGCCTGGGCACGGGCCGTCCGCGACCAGGTCAAGCTGGTCGAGGACGCCCTCCACCTGGCCTCCGGCCCCACCGCCCGCAAGCGCGTCGCCTGGAACCTCGTGAACGGCACCTGAGCCGCCCGGGTCCGGCGAGGCCGGGACCGTCGGAGAGTCCGTACCGTCGTCTCGTCGTACGAACCGCCCTTGCGTTCCCGGTCGCCCGCGGTCCGGTGTCCCGCCGTTGCCGCATGGGCGGCCGTCACGGCACGGCTGCGGTGAGCGCGGCGAGTTCGTCGACCACGGCGGTCAGGTGCCCGTGCCGGCGGAGGGTACGCCGCTGCCGCGCGGCGCCGGTGCCGAGGCGGCGCAGCCGGGCGAGGGCGGACTCCGCGGCCGCCAGGTCACCGGCCGCGGCCAGCCCGGGGGCGGCCCGTGCGAGCAACTCCTCGGCCAGCGTGCGCATCGGGGCGGGCCGGCCGGTGCGCGGGTCGACGCCGTCGCCGGCCAGGCCGGTGCGGGCCGCCTGCCAGTGCGCGGCGCCGAGCAGGCCGGACGGGAAGGCGGGCGCGGGCCGGCCGTCCCGGATCTCGGCGAGCAGGACGGTGGCGAGCCCGCGCAGCAGCGCCGCGAGCAGGAGGACGGTCTCCAGGTCGGCGTTGACGTCGGCGATCCGCACCTCCAACGTCGGGACGTGCTCGGACGGCCGGGCGTACCAGTAGATCATCCGGCGGTCGAGCAGGATGCCGCGGTCCACCAGGGCGTCCGCCAGCACCTCGTACTGCTCCTCGTCCAGGACCGGCGCCGGGCCGACGGTGGGCCAGCGCGACCACTGGACCGTGCGCCAGCTGGCGAAACCGCTGTCGCGGCCCGTCGCGAACGGGGAGTTGACCGCCAGCGCCTGGACCACCGGGAGCCACGGCCGCAGGTGGTTGCCCAGGGCGAGCGCCTGGCGGCGCCCGTCCGTGCCCAGGTGCACGTGGCAGCCGCACAGCGCGCCGTCGTAGCCGTCCAGCACACCCGCGTACCGGGCGGCCATCCGCCGGTAGCGCGGGTCGTCGGTGATCCGGCCCGGTCCGGGGCCGGCGAGCACCGGGGTGCCGGAGGCCACCAGCAGGCAGTCCGCCCCGGCCGCCGCCTCGGCGAGTACCGAGCGCAGCCGGGCGAGGTCGGCGCGCAGCCCGTCGAGCCGGACGGCGGGGCGGGTGCACACCTCGACCTGGACGGGGAAGAACTCGGCCTGGACCCGGTCGCCCAGCACGGTCGCGGCGTCCGCGATGACCTGGGGTGCGCGCTCGACCGGCAGCCGGGTGTGCCGGTCGACCAGCAGGAACTCCTCCTCCACCCCGACGGTGGGCACCGCGGGCAGCGTGCTCGGGCAGGCCATCGCCGGTCACCGCCCCCGGGCCAGCGCACCCGCCGCGGCCGCGCCCAGCAGGC
>NZ_JBEYVJ010000640.1:0-2848 GCF_040643935.1 Kitasatospora sp. NPDC047058
TGGTCCTCGGCACCCTGGAGCTCAGCCCGCTGACCATGGCGAACGTCTACGCGACAAGCGCCGGCGGATCGCCCTCGCCCGTCGCGCAGGTGAAGAAGCCGAGCGAGGTGCGCCCACCGTCGAGCGGCCGCAGCGGGTCGATCTGCCCGTGGAACTCCAGTGCGGCGTCCTCGGGTTGGCGGACGACGTCGAACCGGACGGTGGTGACGACGCCCTCGTCCCCGGGGGTGAAGAAGCGCATCCCCGCGCCGAGCCCGGCGAACGCGTCGCCGCGGGCCGGCGCGTCGAGGACGAACCGCCAGGCACCGGTGTGACCGGCCGCCATGCACAACAGCGTGGTCGTGCGCCGGGCGGGGAAGCGGGCCGTCGGCGAGTACAGCGTGAGGGCGGAGCGGTCGGCGCCGTCGGCGACGGCGAAGCCCCAGCCGGCCGCCGTGTCCGCGGGGGCGACCGCCCCGCCGCCGGCCACCGTGAGCCGGTAGTCGGCCAGGGGGAAGTCCGCCCCGTCCGCCACCCACGTCCCGTCCGGGCCTTCCCGGCCGGTGAGTGCGGTGGCCGCCCACGCGGTGGGCGGTGCCGTCGGGTCGGCGACCCAGAGGAAGCGGGGCGGACGCCGCGGCGCGTAGCGGCCGAGCCAGGTCCGCAGTGCCGCCAGGAACGCCGTCGGGTCCGCGGCCGGCGCGCCGAGGAGGACGTAGACGCCGCGGCCGTCCGCCCAGGTGCCGGTCAGCGTCGGCCGGTCGCCGAGCGCTGCCGGGTCGGAGGCGAGGAAGGCCGCCACGCGGTCCGCCGGATCCGCCCAGTAGAGCGCGGTGTCCCCGGCCCGGGTGAACGTGGGCTCACTCATCGGCCGGGGCCGGGGCCGGGGCAGGGGCAGGGGCAGGGGCCGGTGGCGAGGTCGAGCCGGTCGCCGTGCAGCAGCGGCAGGTCGAGCGCGGCCGGCTCGCGCGGCTGCCAGCCCGGGACGACCGGCCAGTCGCCGGCCGGGCCGTCGGCCGAGGCACCGGCCGGGGCCGCCGCCGACCGCGGCCGGTGCATCGTCACGCCGTTCAGCGGCACGGGGACGGCCGAGGGCCGCCGGCCCTCGCTCGCGAGCACGTTGCCCAGCGTCGTCCCCACCGGCACCAGCCGGGACGCGCCGTTCACGCTGATCCGCACCATCGCCCGGACCACCGCGCGACCGCGCAGGTAGGCCGCGGCGACGCCGCTGCCGGGCGGGTCCTGCCGGCGGACGTTCTCGGTGGCCGCGTCCAGCGCGGCGAGCGTGGCGGCCGCCAGCAGGACGACGTTCTGCTGCGGCCACAGCGAGCCCGGCGTGGTCGTCGGCAGCAGCGTCCTCGGGAAGACCAGGCGCGCGTACGGCAGCCGCAGCGCCCGCGCGAACAGGTCGACCGCGCCCGCGCCGCCGTACAGCTGCCCCGGCCCGGTGCCCGGCCCCGACGGGTCCGGCACCTCGACGCCGCCCTGCTGCGCGAGCTCGGCGAGGAACGCGTCCAGGCCGCTGGTCCAGGTGCCCGCGCTGTCGTAGGAGGCCACCTCGTAGTCGGCGACGCCCGAGGTGACGAACCCGGAGAGCGGGCTGCCCTGGCCGCCGGGCGCGATCTGGTAGCCCTCGTACTCGACGCGCACCACGATGCCCGGGCGCAGGTCGAAGCAGCCGCGGTCGAAGCGCAGGCCGTAGGCGAAGTACAGCGTCTCGGCGAAGGTCTGCGGCATCGACCGCGAGACCGCCTCGGTGAGCGCGGCGACCCCGTACGGCGTGACGGCGAGCGGCTGGAGGTCGGCGAGCAGCGCGGCCCACCGGGCGATCACGTCGGGGCGGTCGGTGAAGCTCCAGACGGGGCTGCTCGCCGGGATCATCAGGGTGTATGCGAACGGCCCGGAGTCGGCCGGTGTCAGGACGAAGCCGAGCGGCAGCTCGACCTCCTCGGACAGCGGGGTGGCGAACAGCTCCGGCAGGCCGAGCGTGACGTCGGTCGCGGTCAGCACCGGACCGCGCTGCGGCGCGAGGTACGAACGGCCGACGAACAGGGCCTCGGTGAACACCGGGACGGGCTCCGACGGTGCCCCGACCGCGAGGGACGCGAGCGCCTGGACGACCACGGTCGTGGCGTCGTCGTCGATCTCCACCGGCCAGCTGCCCGCGACCGCCGTCGTGTCGCCGAGCGCGGTCACGGTCGTGCCGACCACTGTGCTGACCCGGTACCCGTCGACGAGCGGGGAGGGCAGTGCGTCCCAGGACACCCGCAGGTCGGCGCCGTCGTAGGCGACCCTGACGCCGGTGGGCGCGACGGTGAGCAGCGCGGCGGCGTCGCCGGTCGGGCCGACGGCGGTGCCGGCCAGGCCGCGCAGGGCGATGGTGGCGGTGTTGGGGATGTCGTCCGGCAGGGTGAGGACGACCGGGTCACCGGTGAACGGCAGGTCGTCGAGTTCGGCCCCGGTGCCGCCCCAGCGCACCACGGGCCGGACGGCGGTCAGCGGCGGCGACTCCGGTGGCGTGCACGTCAGGGTCACGCTGCGGTCCGCGCCGACGGCCACGCCGGTGAGCTGCGGACCGGTGGTGACCAGGGCGAGGGACGCGACCGGTCCCCGTGCCACACCCGCGACCCGGGCGACCGTGGCCGTGCCGGAGGTGAGCGGCAGATCGGCGCAGTGCCCCGGTGTCAGCAGGGCGGTCCCGCCGACGGCGACGCGGAACGTCCCGTCCGGCGGCCCGGCCCACGCCAGCTCCACCCGGCCGCCGTCGACGCGGGCGTTGCGACGCCGCAGCCGGGCTGTGCCCTCGGCCACGGAGCGGCCGGCGTCGAAGCCGGGAGGCGGAGCCGGTTCGTCGGCCAGGGCCGTCAGA
>NZ_JBEYVJ010000641.1:0-2842 GCF_040643935.1 Kitasatospora sp. NPDC047058
GCCGCCTTCGAGGCGGCCGGGGTGCTGCCGGCCGCCCCCGCCGGCCCGTCGGACGGGGACGGCGCGATCACCGCTCCCGACGCGATCACCGCGCTCGCCGACGTCGCCCGCGGAGCCGGCTGGTGGTGGCCGTACGAGGACGTGGTGCTGATCAGCGAACGGCCGCTCGCCCTGCACCGCGACGAGGCCGGCCGGCTGGACCGCGCCGACGGCCCGGCCCTCGAGTTCGCCGACGGCTTCGCCCTGCACGCCTGGCGCGGCATGCCCGTTCCGGCAGACTTCGTGGCCGGCCTCGGCGACGTCACCGCCGAGCGGATCCGCACCGAGGAGAACGCCGAGCTGCGCCGCGTCCTGCTGGAGCACTACGGCTACGAGCGCTACCTCGCCGACTCCGGGGCCGAGCCGGTGCACCGCGACGAGACCGGTGTGCTCTGGCGGATCCAGCTGCCCGACGACGAACCGGTGGTCATGGTGGAGGTGGTCAACTCCACCGCCGAGCCCGACGGCACCTTCCGCACCTACTGGCTGCGCGTGCCGCCGAGCACCTTCACCGCCCGGGCCGGGGTCGCCTGGACCTTCGGCATACCCGAGTCCGAGTACCACCCGCAGCGCGAGACCTGAGCCGGCCGCCGTCCGTCCCGTGCTCCGCCAGCCCAGGTGCCGTGACCTGCGAGTCTTGACCCTGACCCCACGTCAGGGCGCACCGTGGGTCGGGCAACGGAACAGCAGGGGCACGGGTACGAGGTGGGACGGATGAGCTGGTCGGTCGGGCAGGTATCGGGCTACGCCGGGGTGACGGTGCGGACACTGCACCACTACGACCGGTCCGGGCTGTTGTCGCCCAGCGACCGCAGCCCGGCCGGCTACCGCCGCTACAGCAGCACGGACCTCGCCAGGCTCCAGCAGATCCTGTTCTACCGGGAACTCGGCTTCCCGCTGGACGAGATCGCCACCATCCTGGCCGACCCGCAGGCCAATGCCCTCGACCACCTGCGCGCCCGGCGGGAGGCGCTGAGCGAGCAGATCACCCGGCTGCAGAAGCTGGTGGAGGTGGCCGAGCGGGCGATCGAGGTCCAGCGCACCGGCGTCGAGCTGACCCCCGACGAGCGGTTCGAGGTCTTCGGGGACGTCGTCTTCGACCTCAGCTACGCGACCGACGCACACCTCAAGTGGGGTGAGCAGGAGGGGCACCAGCAGGCACTCGCGCGCGCCGCGAGTCACTCGAAGGAGGACTGGCGGCAGCTGATGGCCGAGGCCGCGGCCTGGCGGCACCGACTGCTCGCGGCCTTCGCGGAAGACGCGGCGCCCGACAGTGCACGCGTACGGGACCTCGCGGAGGAGCACCGGCAGCACATCGGCCGCTGGTTCACCCCCTGCTCGCCCGAGATGCACTGCCGGATAGCCGACGACTACGAGGCGGACGCGCGTGCCTTCGCCCTGGTCGTCCCGCCGGCCGACCAGCGCCCGGGCCTCGCCGCCTACCTCCGCACCGCCATCGGCGCCAACGCCCGGCGGATCACGGGTGGCGACGCCACCGACTGCGGCACGACGGACCACGGCACGACCGCCCATCCGGAGGATGCACGGTGAAGATCCTCATCATGGCGGCGGGCTCGCACGGCGACATCGCCCCCTACTCCGGACTCGGCGCCCACCTGCGCGCCGACGGCCATGACGTGGCTCTGGCCGCGCCGGAGCGCTTCGCCGCCCTGGTCGGCGACAGCGGCCTCGACTTCCGCCCGCTCCCGGCAGATCCGCGCGCAGAGCCCGGCGCCGGCAGCGGCAGTAGCCCCGTGACCGGCACCGGCAGCGACGGCGGCCCCCGCGGGCGCTCCTCGCTCCTCGCCAAGGCCGCGGCGTTCATCGACCAGCTCGGCGACGGGCTCGCCGACGCCGCCGCCCCCGGCGCCGACCTGCTGCTGCTCTCCACCACCACCGCCCCGCTGGGCTGGCACCTGGCCGAGGCCCTCCAACTCCCCAGCGCCGGGGTCTACCTGCAGCCCGTGCTGCCCACCCGGGCGTTCCCGCCGGTGGTCGGCGGCACCCACTCGCTCGGCGCCTGGGGCAACCGGCTGGCCGGTGCGCTCGGCCAGCGCGTGGTCGACCGGCTGCACGCCGACGCGGCCGGCCGGCTGCGCGAGCGGCTCGGCCTGCCCGCCCTCCCGCAGGGCGCTCAGCGCCGCCGCCAGGAGCAGCGGAACTGGCCCGTCCTGCACGGCTACAGCCCCAGTCTGGTGCCCCGCCCGGCGGACTGGCGATCCGGCCTGGACGTGGTCGGCACCTGGTGGCCGTACGCACCGCCCGGCTACCGCCTGCCCGGCGAGGTCGAGGACTTCCTGCAGGCCGGTCCGCCGCCCGTGTTCGTCGGCTTCGGCAGCATGGCCGCCGGGGACGGCGAGCGGCTGAGCGAGCTCGCCGTGCGGGCACTCCGGCGGGCGGGCGTCCGGGGCGTGCTCCAGTCCGGCTGGGCCGGCCTGGCCGCGGCCGGCGACGACATCCTGACCGTCGGCGAACTCCCGCACGCCCACCTCCTCCCGCGCACCGCCGCCGTCGTCCACCACTGCGGCGCGGGCACCTCCGCCGCCGGCCTGCGTGCGGGCGTGCCGGCCGTCCCCGTTCCCGTGCTGGCCGACCAGCCGTTCTGGGCCGCCCGCCTCGCCCGGATCGGGGCCGCCACCGATCCCGTCGCGTTCGCCGAGCTGACCGTCGACCGCCTCGCTGCAGGCATCCGCCGCGCCGTGACGGAGGAGCCGCTGCTACGGCAGGCGCGCGCCGCGGCCCGGGCGCGCCGCCCGGGAGAACATCGTCGCCGACCTGCAGCAGATGCGCCGCCGGGTGATCG
>NZ_JBEYVJ010000642.1:0-2838 GCF_040643935.1 Kitasatospora sp. NPDC047058
GCGACGACACGACAGGTCACCACTCCCCGAGACCGCCGACCCCATGCCTGAACAGCAGAAACGCAGCACTCAAGCCCGGAAAGACAACAGCCACTAAGGCTCCACCCGCCCGGAGGCTGGCCCCTGCCGATGAGCTCCTGGCGCCGACATTGTGCCGGTCGCACCGGGATCACCGTTGGCCACATTGGCACCCCTCTGGAGTCGCCCATGCCTGTCCTGATGTCCGTCGAGCCTGGAAGACTCGCGTCGAAGGGGGTGGATCTCGTGATGACCCTGCGAGAAGCCGTGAGCGACGTGATCCTCGGCTGGCACTCAAGCAGCCACCGGGACCTGACGGCGTTCGGAGTCCAGTTCGGGTTGCCGATGCCGTCCGATGACGGGACCACCAAGCGCGATCGTCTTGAGGGCTGCCTGGACGCACTACCGGACGACGATCTTCTACCGCTTGCACAGCGGCTGCTCCTCTCGAAGCAACCGCAGGTCGACAGACCGAAGCGGTTCCCGCTGGAAGACTTCGTGTGGGCCGCGTCCTGGCCCCAGATTGAGATCCCTGGCAGAGTCCGGCGCGAGCTGGCGGCCGCGCTCGACATCGACGACCTGGTCCACCGGCACGACAGGTTCGAAGAGCTCCTGGAGATCGTCTGGCATCTGGACAACGACCCGATGCTCGCCTGGACCGGGAAGTCTGCGACGAGCCGCCGGGCGCTTCTGCACCAGCACGTCTTCAAGAACTCCGACTGGTCGGTGGACGAGCTCTTCGAGCAGCTGGGCGCCTACGAGGCCGCTCCTGTGCGCTTCCGGTTCTTCCTGCTCGGCCTGGTCAATCCCAGCTTCCTGCCGGATGCCGAGGCACAGGCCCGCATCGTCGCGGCGGTCAACCCCGTGCTCGCACGGATCGGTATCCGGATGGAGCAGGACGGCGAGCGCGAGGGCTACCCGACTTTCGACCTCGTCCGGATCGGAACTGCTTCACCCCGCCGCCCCAAGACCCTCGTTTTCGCCACGCTCGACAAGCCCGACATGCGTCTGGCCGACGTCCTCGACAACGACCTCGAGATCGTCCCGGACGACAAGTACCTGGTCTACGACCGACAGGTCGGACCCGGTGGCCTTCGTTGGAGCGACCTGATGACCTGGTGGCAGGAGCGGCGAGGCACCGGCGACGACGTGGCCGACCGAAAAGCCCTGTATCAGCGCCTGCTCGACTCGATACCGAAGCCCGATATCTCACCGCAGCGCGCCTTCGGCGAGGCCTACTACACGGCCTTCGCCAGCCGGGACTGGGACATGCCGGCCCTGCTCCCCGAGGTCTGGCTGCACTGGGACCCCAAGACCGTGGAGAAGCGTGGCGCAGCGGCGCTGATCAACCACAGGATGGACTTCCTGCTCCTCCTGCCGAACGGTGTCCGGGTCATCGTGGAAGTTGACGGCCGACACCACTACGCCACCGACAAGGCCGTCGACGACACAGTCCGCGGCGATCGGGACCTCAAGCTGCGGGGCTACCACGTCTGGCGTGTCACCACGAACGAGCTGCGAGCACAACCGCTCGTCCCGTTCGCCACCGACTTCTTCACCAGCGTCCTTCAGCACCATGGTCTGGAGGTCCCGCCCCCGGCGATGCCCAAGCTGTAGATGTCCAAGGCGCCCTGTTGCGCGGGTTGCCCATCCGCTGGAGGCAACGAGACTGCGCTCGAACGGGCGAGGCATGTCGGTCCCGCCTGCCATCGTGATGACGGACAGTCAGATCTTGGCGTTGGAGGCGAGCATGGACTACCGCCGGATGCCGTCGGAGGCGAAGGCGGCGTTCTTGGCGGAGCACCCGCAGTGCGAGTTGTGCACGAGGCCGTCAGTGCAGGTCGATCACGACCACGTCTCGTACGAGGTGCGGGGCGCGTTGTGCAGGAGGTGCAACTCCCGCCTCGGGTCGCTGGAGGCGGCGCTGCGCCTGCCGCCAGGACTGTTCCAGAGCCTGGCGGGGGATCTGCACCGGGCGCTGTGGCGCGGCGGGACGGTGGAGCTGGAGCAGTACGCCGGGGACGTCGCCTACCTCGGGGTGTCGGTCGGGGAGTTCGGGCGGCGGCTGCGGGCGGTGCAGGGGCAGTTGGTGCTGCCGTACGTGTACTGGGCGCCGGTGACGAAGGCGCCGGCGATCCGGACGGCGGCGTGGATGAAGATCGGGCCGCTGTGCGACGACGCGGAGGCCGAGCGGCACCGGGCGCGGCTGGTGGCCTCATCTGAGCCGTACTGGGTGTGGGTGACGCGGGAGCCGGACGACGGGGTGAACAGTCCCGCTCCCCGCGCCCTGGTCGTGGCCGCCGACTCCACCGAGGGCGCCCGCGAGCTCCACCAGCAGCTGCGCGGCCCCGTCGACATGAGCCGTCACGAGGCCAGGGACCGCGACTTCGCCGAGCTGGCGGTGCCGGTGCTGCTGAGCCGGACCCTGACGGCGGAGCAGTTCCGCGCCGCGCACTGGCGGGATGACGAGCAGCTGTCGGCCACGGTCGAGGAGCTGCGGGAGCTGTTGCTGGGCTACGGCTACATGGCTGGCTGGTTGGACCTGGCGGTGCGGATCGCGCTGGAGGACTTGGCCGGTGACCTGCCGGATGCGCGGTGGGTGGTGTTCTCGCGGGCTCGCTGGCACTGGCGAGCCCTGCTCGGGCACTGGGGTGACCGGCAGGGCTGTCGGTCGGTCTGAACCGGACGGGAGTGAAGGGGGGGGGGGGGGGGGCCCGCGCGCCCGGGGGTTTGGGTTTTCAAATTAGTAGACCGCAAATTTTTGTTATTTAAAAATGTTGGGGGGTGGGTGTTTTGTTAAGAAATTTGGGGGTGGAGGTG
>NZ_JBEYVJ010000643.1:0-2827 GCF_040643935.1 Kitasatospora sp. NPDC047058
ACCCGGAGAACGACCTTGTCGGCAAGGTCCGCGACTACCCGCTGATGCACATCCCGCTGTACCTGGTGATCGAACCTGCGGCCCCACCGCGCGCACCCCCGCGACGGCACCGCCCCGGCCCCGGCCGACGGCCCGGCCGCAGCGGTGGCACAGCGCCGACGCGGCTGAAACAAGAGCTGTACATGACCGGGCTAGGGTGCGGGCGTGAACCTTCATGTCGTCATTGGATTCGGGCCCGCCGGAGCGACCACCGCACGGCTGCTGGCTCAACGGGGCCATACGGTAAGGGTCGTGACCAGGTCGGGCCGGAGCCCGGAACCCGGGATCGAACACGTCGCGCTGGACGCGACCGACAGCGGGCGGCTGATCGAGGCGACGCGGGGCGCCGCCGCGATCCACGCCTGCGCCGCACCGCCCTACCACCGCTGGGCGGACGAGTGGTTGCCGCTGGCCGCGTCGCTCTGCGCGGCGGCCGAGGCGACCGGCGCCGTCCTGGTCATGCTGGGCAACCTCTACGGCTACGGCCCGGTGTCCGGCCCGATGACCGAGGACCTGCCGCTCGCGGCCACCGGCCCCAAGGGACGGGTGCGCGCCCGGGCCTGGGAGCAGGCCCGGAGCCTGCACGAACAGGGCCGGATCAGGGCGGTCGAGCTGCGCGCCTCCGACTTCTTCGGGCCCGGCGTGACCGACGGCGGACACCTCGCCGCCCGGGTCGTACCCCGGGTGCTGCGCGGCAAGCCGGTCTCCACGCTCGGGGACCCGGACGCCCCGCACAGCTGGACGTACCTGCCCGACGTCGCCGCCGCCCTGGTCGAACTCGCCGGCGAGGAACGGGCCTGGGGCCGGGCCTGGCACGCCCCGACCGCCCCCGCGCTGTCCACCCGGGAGATGGTCGGCCGGCTGGCCGCCGCGGCCGGCACCGGACCGGTCGCCGTCCGCCGGATGCCGCCCGTCGTCCTGGGGGCCGCCGCGCTCCTCTCCCCGCTGATCCGCGAACTGAAGGAGATCCGCTACCAGTTCGACGCACCGTTCGTCGTCGACTCCGGCGCCTACGAGGCCGCGTTCACGGTCCGGGCCACCCCGGTCGACGAGCAGGCCGGCGCGACGGTCGCCTGGTGGCGCGAGCGTCTGGCCGCGGCCCGGTGATCCCCGCGACAGACGGGCGCGCGTCCGGCCCGGCGGCCTCGCGGCGGGACGACGTCGCGATCGTGGGCATGGCCTGCCGGTTCCCGGGCGCGCGCGACCTCAACCGCTACTGGCGGCTGCTCACCGCCCCGCAGGCGCAGTTCTCCCGCGTCCCGGACTCGCGGTGGCGCACCGCCGCGTTCCTCGGCGACTACTTCCGGGACGCCTCCTCGGCCTACACGGACACCATGGCGCTGCTGCCGGACGTCGGCCACTTCGACGCCGCGCACTACGGCATCCCGCCGCGGCGGGCCCGCTCGATGGACCCGCAGCACCGGCTGCTGCTCGACCTCGCCCGCGAGGCGCTCCAGGACGCGGGGTGGGAGGCCGGGGGCTTCGACCGCGAGGAGACCTCGGTGATCACCTCGCTCACCGACAGCGGCTACCGCGACATCAGCGCCCTGCAGATCCGGATGCGGCAGCTGGCCGGCGGCGAGTTCGGGGCGCGGGCGACCGGCCCCGGGTGGCGGGAAGCGGTCCGCGCGGTCGACGGGCTGCGCGGCTCCTCCGTGGCCGGGCTGCTGCTCAACATGGGGCCGAACACCATCAGTTCGGTCTTCGACCTGCACGGCGAGAGCTACGCGCTGGACTCCGCCTGCTCGGGCGGGCTGATGGCCGTGGCCAACGCGGTGTTCGCGCTGCGCTCGGGCCGGTGCCGGATCGCCCTCGCGGGCGGCGCCCAGCTGATGCTGACCCCCGACCTGCTGGTCGGGCTGTGCCGGATCGGCGCCGTCTCGCGCAGCGGCCGGTGCCTGCCGTTCGGCGCGCAGGCCGACGGCTTCGTGCTCGGTGAGGGCGCCGGGGTCCTGGTGCTGCGGCCGCTGGCCGACGCGCTGGCGGCCGGCGACCGGGTCTACGCGGTGGTCCGCGGCGTCGGCACGGCCAACGACGGGACCGTGCAGGGCGGTCTGCACCCGCAGGCCGCCGGGCAGCTGCGCGCCCTGCGCCGCGCCTACCGCGACGCGGGCCTGGCCCCGGACTCGGTGGACTACCTGGAGGCGCACGGCACCGGGACCACGGTCGGCGACCCGGTCGAGGTCGGGGTGCTGCGCGAACTGCGCGGGGACGGCGCCGCGCCCGCCCACCTCGGCGCGGTGAAGGCGGTGCTCGGGCACTCGCTCAACGCCGCCGGGATCGCCGGGCTGATCAAGACCGTCCTGGCCGTGCACCGGGGCGTGATCCCGCCGCAGCCGGAGTTCGAGCCGGCCGACCGCGCAGGCCTCGACGCCGCGGGGCTGACCGTAGCGACCTCGCCGGCCGCCTGGCCGGACTCCGGGCGGCCGCGCCGGGCCGGGGTGAGCGCCTTCGGCTTCGGCGGCACCGGCGTGCACCTGGTGCTGGAGGAGTGCACCGCACCGGCCCTCCCCACGACGCCCGAGGAGCCGCAGCTCCTGGTGCTCAGCGCCCGCGACCGGGCCGGGCTGGCCCGGTACGCCCGTGAGCTGGCGGACACCCTCGCCGCCGACCGGCCGCCGCTGGCCCGGGTGGCGGCCACGCTGGCCCACCGCGCGCCGCTCCCGGAGCGCCTGGCCGTGGTCGCGCAGGACGCCGACGACGCCGTCGCCCGGCTGACCGCGGCGGCCGGTGCCGTCGCGGCCGGCCGGACCCACGGGTGCGGGCCGGGCGGGCCGGCCGGCCCGGC
>NZ_JBEYVJ010000644.1:0-2812 GCF_040643935.1 Kitasatospora sp. NPDC047058
CCCGGGCGCCGGGGTGCCGAAGTCCCGCAGCAGGGTGCGCCAGGCGCGGTAGGCCTCGGCGGTGGTGACCTTCTGCTCGGTCAGTGCCAGGCGTCGCAGGCGACCAGGTGGTCGTCCATGTTGTAGATACACGCACGGACCCAGTTGCCGGGGCCGTCGTAGATGCTGTCGCCCCAGGCACTGGTGTTCACCACCGTGCTGAGAATGCCGTCCCAGGTGCTGCCGCCGTCGTAGGACCGGTCCATGTAGGTGTCGAAGTTGTGGTTGGCGGAGTAGCCCTGCTGGGTCGCCCACTCGTGGTGGTTCTTGTCCAGGGTGGTGGCGAGGGTCCACCAGCCCCAGCCGGCGCTGTCGCACTGGGACCAGTACACGCCGATGACGCAGTTGTGGTCGGTGGCGGCCTGCGGGCTGACGTTGAGCCGGGTGTCCTCCTTGCGGTTCTTGGCCTCGTCGGCGAGCGCGATCTTCATCTGGTCCATGGCCGTGCGCTGCGCCGGGGTGAGGACGGCCTTCCCCTGGTTGCCGCCGATGATGACCGGGTTGTCGAACGATCCGAGCGGGGCCTGCGGGTTGTAGCTGTGGTGGCCGGCAGCGGCCTTGACGGGGGAGGCGGCGTTCGCCGGGGCGGCGAGCGTGCCCAGCGTCGTGGTGGCGGCGACGGCCGCGAGAACGGCGGCGAGCTTGATGCGGATGGTCATGGGCGATCCCTCTTCTTCTCCCGGCGGACGCTGGCGGCGGCACGGCGTGGAGGGGCAACTCCCCACCGCTGAACGGCGCTTACGTCGGCTTGTGGTCTCCAGCGCCATGAAATCTAGGCCCGGTCGCCGCGCTCTGGTGAGCCTGCCGTGCAGAGCCTGTCGACAGTGCGTGCAGTGCGGGCCGGAGGGCGTTCGCCCGGTGCTCGGTCGGCGTGATGCCGTACGCCTCGCGGAACGCGCGGCTGAAGACGGTGGCGTTGGGGAAGCCCCAGCGGCCCGCGATCGTCTGGACGGGGTGGTTCCTCAGCTCGTGGCGCGCGAGGTCGGCGTGGCAGCGTTCGAGCCTGCGTCGGCGGATGGTGGCCGCGACGCTGACGGGTTGCCCCTCGAAGAGCGCGTAGAGGCCGCGCAGGGAGATGTTGTGCCGGTCGGCGATGGCCTGGGGCGTCAGGTCCGGGTCGCCGAGGTTGTGCTCGATGAAGCCGGTGATCCGCTGCCGCATGGCCTGGGCGCGGGCCTCGGCCGGTGCCTCGCCCAGGGCTCCGAGATGCGGGGCCAGGCAGGCGGTGGCCAGGTCGACGGCGATGGCTCCCAGGCGTTTGGTCTCCTCGGCCGGGCAGTCCGGGCCGTGGGTGACGAGTGCGGCCAGGAAGTCGGCGAGGATCGCTCCCGTTCCCCCGGTCACGGGGATGGGCTGTGCGAGGAGGCGGTTCGCCCTGCTCGGCTGCAGCGGCAGGACGGACCGGGGTATCTCCAGCACGATCGCCTGCACGAGCCCTCCCTCGGAGGCGCCGGTGTTCTCCGGGTCGCGTGGGGTGTCCGTCCGTAACGGGTCCCCCGGGATCACCGCCCCGGGACCGGGCCGGGGCACCCGGAGGGCGCGTTGCGTCGTCAGCACCAGCTGGTACTGCTCGGGGTCACCCCGCGGGACGCGGAACGGAGTGCGATGTGACCGGACCGGCGAGAAGGCGAACGTCGACACCTGTACGGGCCCCAGCCCCAGGTTCGTGATGCCGGCACGGAAGCCGGCCAGGTGTTCCGTGCCGAGCGCGACGAGCATCAGCTCACCGGACACGGTCCTGCTCGGCACCGTCCCCCCGGACACCGCCTCACCCGGCACCGGCTCACCGGACCGGGTGAACCTGTCCGCCGACGGCACGGCGGCCGCCGGTGCGCTGCACGATCCCACGAAACCCTCCAGATGCTCACGGTGTGACAGGAACCCGGTCCTCCCGCCGGCGGCGGTGCACGCCTGCCGGCGACCGGACCGGTCGATGGCCGGTCCGGCCTCGCTTCAGTACGCGACCGTGAAGCGCGTGCGGTGGTGGGCGGGCCGCTCGGCCTCGTCGAGCAGGGCGACGGCGAGGTCCTCCATCGAGATGGCGGAGGTGCCGTCGGCGTCGACCAGCAGTTCGTCGCGGCCGAGCCGGTAGCGGCCGGTGCGCTCGCCCGGCGCGAGGAGGGCGGCGGGGCTGAGGTAGGCCCAGTCGACCTCGGTGTCGGCGCGGCACAGGGCGAGCTGCTCGCCGCAGGCCTGGGCGATGGGCAGCCAGGAGGGCGGGAAGGCGGGGTCGTCGACGACGGTGGCGCCGTCGCCGCCCGGCAGGGTGAGGCTGCCGGCGCCGCCGACGAGCAGCAGGCGCACGCCCGTCCCGGCCAGGCCGGCCAGCAGGCCCTTGGTGGCGGTGGCGAGTTCGGACTCGCTGCCGGGGGCCGGGCGGGTGGCGCTGATCACCACGTCCTGGCCGGTGGCCAGCCGGGTGACGTCCTCGGGGTTGCGGGCGTCGCCGGTGGCGATGGTGGCGGCGTCGGGCAGGCCGTGCGGCCGGGCGGGGTCGCGGAGGACGGCGGTGACCTGGTGGCCGCGGGCGACGGCCTCGGCCACCACCCGGCTGCCGACGTTGCCGGTGGCGCCGAAGACGGTGGTGCGCATGGGGTTCTCCACTTCGGGAAGGGGGACGTGCGGGTCTCGGGTGTTGCACGCGCCCACACGGTGCTGTCCGCGTCAGGCGGCGTGCGCGTTCAGGTGGTGTGCGTGCTCAGCGGGCGCGCTCGGGCACCGGCTGTTGCACCGCGCCGGGGTCGGCCGGCGCGGGCTGTCCGGCCGCCGGGAG
>NZ_JBEYVJ010000645.1:0-2811 GCF_040643935.1 Kitasatospora sp. NPDC047058
GCCAGGGCGGCCCGGCGGGCGGTGCGGGCCGGGTCCATCGGCGCCCGCCTCAGCCGAAGCGGGAGGCCATCCGCCGGAAGGTGCCCGGCGCGACGCCGTGGATGCGGGCCGGCAGGCCGAGCCAGCGGGGGACGAAGGGCCGGTCGGCGGCGGTGGTGATGCTCGCGAGCACGGTGTCGGCGACCAGTTCGGGGGTCACCGGGCGGGGCCGTTCGCGCTGGTACGGGGTGCCGCGGCGGTCGAAGAACGGGGTGTCGACCGCACCGGGCAGCACGATCCGGACGCCGACGCCCGTCCCGCGCAGCTCGTACCAGAGGCTTTCGGCGAACATGGCCAGCCCCGCCTTGGTGGCCGCGTAGGCGGCCTCGTCGCGGACGCCGACCTGGCCGGCCATCGAGCCGAGCAGCACGATCCGGCCGCGGCGGCGCTCCAGCATGCCGGGCAGCAGCAGGCGGACCAACCGCAGCGGGGCGGCGAGGTTGACCTCCAGCATCCGGTCCAGGGTGTCGGTGGGCGTCTCGGCGAAGGGTCCGCGCCAGCCGAGCCCGGCGCTGGCGACCAGCGCGTCGACCCGGCCGGTGGCGGCGAGGGCGGCCTCGGCGAGGCGCTGCGGGCCGTCCGGCTTGGCGAGGTCCTCGGGCAGCGCGCGGCCGCCGGTGCGGGCGGCGGCCGCCTCCAGCCGGGCGCGGTCGGTACCGGAGAGCAGCAGCCGCCAGCCGGCCGCGCCGAGGCGGTCCGCGGTGGCCGCGCCGATGCCGGAGGAGGCTCCCGTGACCAGGGCCACCGGTGGGTCGGCCGCGGGGCGCCGGGTGTCCCGGGGGTGTCGGGCGGGTCGGTGGGCGTCGTCCGTCATGGCTCCTGCCGCTCTGTGCGCGCCGTGCCGCGTGCCCGCCCGGGTGGTGCGAAGGTCCGGTCGAGGCGGTCGGCCCGGTGAGTTGGTCCGGCAAGTCACCATCGCACGGTCACGCCGTCCGGGCGACCGGACGGCCCGGGGCGGCAGAGGCTACTGGCCGCCGTCGCCGCCCCCGTCGCCGCCGCTGTCGCCGGAACCGATGCTCCGGCTCCGGCGCCGCCGGTCCTTCGCGGCGCGGCGCACCAGTTCGCCCGCGCCCTGCGTCGCGTGCGCCACGAGGCGCACCCAGCCGGGGCCGCCGCGGTCCGCCCACACGACGCAGACGCATCCGCCGATGACGAGCACCAGGAGGCCGAGCAGCAGGAGGCCGATCATGTCCCCACCCTTGCGGTCGTTCGTACAGTACCGGTGATCATGACAGGCCCGGTGGCGGTCCTCCAAGGGGGCACCCGGCCGACATGCTGTCCACGCCGGGCGTGGACGGGCGCCGAGGGGCGCGCCGTAGCGACAAGGCGCCCCCAGATCGCGCGGGCGAGGCATGGCGAACCGCCCCCAGGCGCCAGGGCGTCAGCAGCGGGGCGGCAGCGCGGCTTCGCCGGCCGCGGCGGGCTCGTCCGGGGCCGGGCCGGCGGCGGGGCCCAGCTCGGCCTCCACCTCGCCGAAGCGGGAGAGCACGAACGTGCCGCCGACCGCCACCACGAACCCGGCCACCGCGCACCAGGCGTAGCCGGGGCGCGCCGCGTCGCCCAGGACGGCCACGCCGACCAGCGCCGGGCCGAAGGTCTCGGCGACCGTCCCGGCCGCCGTCGCCGCCGTCACCGTGCCGCGCTGGAGCGCGAGCGCGTACGCGAGGTAGCCGCCGAGGCCGCCGAGGGCGAGTGCGTACGCCGCCGGGTCGGTGAACACGTCGAGCGGCCCGGCGACGTCGAGGACCCGGACGGCCAGGCTGGTCACGCCGAAGCCGACCCCGGCGAGCAGGCCGAGGCCGGCCGCCGCCACGTTGCCGCTGCGCCGGGCGAGCAGCAGCGTGAGGAGCAGCATCACGGCGGTGGTCGCCAGCAGCGCCCAGTGGAAGGCGGGCGGGGCGTGGTTGCGCCCCTCGTGGCCGGAGCCGAGCGCGAGCAGCGTCAGGCCGACGACCACGGCGGCGATACCGGCCAGGTCGCTGCGCCGCAGCCGGGCGCCGAGCAGCCGGGCGGCGGCGAGCGCGGTGACCGCGAGGCTGGCGTTGGTGACGGCCTGGACGAGGAACAGCGGCAGGGTGCGGAGGGCGACGATGCTCAGGGCGAATCCCGCGATGTCCAGGCCGGTGCCCAGCAGGAACTGCCACGACCGCACCAGTGCGGCCAGCAGCCCGACCCGCACCCGGTCCGCCCGGGGCGCCGACCGGGCGCCGCGCGCCTGGAAGACCGAACCGAAGCCGAAGCAGACGGTCGCGACCAGCGCGGTGGTGAGTCCGAGCAGCATGCCTCTCCCAGCCTCGGCGGCAGGATCCACCACCAGTCTGGTCTCCCGGCCCGGCCGTCGCACACCACGGCCCGGGGCGCGTTCGGGCGGGCCCGGGGCCTGGTCAGGCGAGCCCGGGGAGCCGGGCGGCGGTCCCGGGGTCGCGGCCGGTGCCCTCGGCGGCCACCGGGAGCTGCTGCCAGGGCGGCGGGCCGGCCGGACCGGCGGGTGTGGCGGCATGGAGGGTGTAGTGGTGCGGGGCCATCGCGGTGTCGCGGCCGGGGAGGGCGTCGATCACCGCGCGGTGGGCGGCCTGCGGGGTGAGCGCCGGGTCGGGGGTGGCGATCCGCGCGGCAAGGCGGCCGTCCCGCAAGGCCACGTCGGCCGCGGCGCCGGGGAGGGCGTCGGCCAGCAGGGCCCGCACGTCAACCGGGCGCCCCTGCCCGGCACGGTGACGTCGGTCGAGCACGTCGCGGGCGGCTTCGTGCCCGCGTTCAACAAGGACAGCGACC
>NZ_JBEYVJ010000646.1:0-2804 GCF_040643935.1 Kitasatospora sp. NPDC047058
CTGGTGGGGGGGCCCCCCCCCCCGGCGTGTCCGGCCGCGCACGACCGCGGGCGGTCTGCGGGCGACCTGCGGCGCCTGCGAGCGGCGCGGGGCTCGGTGCCACCGCGCGGCGACCTCGGACGACCCCGTGTTGAACACGTTCAATTCTGCGGTCTGGAGTCGTGCCACGCGGGTGGGACAAGGCCTCACCCGCCCTTCGGCATGGAGGTTCGCACCATGGGCAACGATCCGGGCACCGCTCCGGGCAACGCGACCGAGGCGGCCATGCGGCGGGTACGGCAGTGGCTCCGGATCTTCGTGGTCTGCCTCGTGCTGAGCGGCCTGACCGCGTTCCCGCTGGAGACCGAGACCAGGTTGCTGGCCGACTTCGCCACCGGCCCGGCGGCCGGCCTGACCGACCACGTACCGGTCCTGGTCGAGTGGCTGGTCCGCGTCCGCGACGGCGTCGCCGAGACCAACGACCGCTACCCCTTCCTCGCCTACGGCACCGACTGGCTGGCCTTCGCCCACCTGGTCATCGCGGCCGCGTTCTGGGGCCCGCTCAAGGACCCGGTGCGCAACGTCTGGGTGATCCGCTGGGCCGTCCTGGCCTGCGCGGGCGTCATCCCCCTGGCGCTGGTCTGCGGCCCGCTCCGCGGCATCCCGCTGTTCTGGCGATTCATCGACATGTCGTTCGGCATCGTCGGCGTCGTCCCGCTGCTGATCGTGCTGCGGCCGCTGGAGCGGACCGCGCACGCCACCGCCGTCACCGGCTGAGCCGTCCGGGGGACCGCCCCGGCCCGGGACCACGCCGGGCCGGGGCGGTCCCCGGGCGGTCCCGGGCCGGGGCGGGCAGCGCGGCACCGGGCACCACACGCAGGCCCTACGATCTGGCTCAACAGCTGCTGGGAGGCGGACGGGCGTGGCCGATGCGGTGATCGATCTCAATGCGGACCTCGGCGAGGGGTTCGGGCGGTGGACGCTGACCGACGACGAGGCCCTGCTCTCCGTGGTGACCAGCGCGAACGTCGCCTGCGGCTACCACGCCGGGGACCCGTCCACCATGCGACGGGTCTGCGCGCTGGCCGCCGAGCGCGGGGTGCGGATCGGCGCCCAGGTCTCCTACCGCGACCTGGCGGGCTTCGGCCGGCGCGCGATGGACGTCCCGTCGGAGGAGCTGGCCGACGAGATCGCCTACCAGATCGGCGCCCTCCAGGTGTTCGCCCGCGCGGCCGGCTCCCGGGTCTCCTACGTCAAGCCGCACGGCGCCCTCTACAACCGGGTGGTGGCCGACTCCGAGCAGGCCGAGGCGGTGGTCGCCGGCGTGCTGCGGGCCGGGGCGGTCTGCGACGGCCCGCTGCCCGTGCTCGGCCTGCCCGGCTCCCGGCTGCTGGCGGTCGCCGAGGACGTCGGGCTCCCGGTGGTCACCGAGGCCTTCGCCGACCGGGCGTACACCCGGGCCGGCAGCCTGGTCCCGCGGCGCGAGCCGGACGCCGTGGTGCACGACCCCGAGCGGGTGATCACCCGCGCCGTCGGCATCGCCCGGGACGGCGCGGTCGAGGCCGTCGGCGGCGGTCCGATCACGGTCGGGGCGCGCTCGCTCTGCGTCCACGGCGACACGCCGGGCGCCGCCCAGCTCGCCTGGCGGATCCGCGGCGCGCTCGCCTCGGCGGGCGTCCGGGTGGAGGCCTTCGCGTGACGGCGGCGGGGGGAACGGAGGCCGCCGGGGCCGCGGGGGGATCGGAGGCGGGGGCGCCGCGGATCCTGCCGGTCGGCGAGCGCGCGCTGCTGGCCGAGGTCGCCGGGGCGGAGGAGGTCGGCGCCCTGTACGCCTGGCTGCGCGCACGCCAGCAGGCCGGTGAGCTGCCCGCGGTCGAGGAGATCGTCCCCGCCGCGCGGACCGTCCTGCTGGACGGCGTGGCCGACGTCCGCGCGCTCACCACGGCCCTGCGGACGGCGCGCCCGGCCGCGGCCGACGCGCGGCCCGGCCCGCTGCTGGAGGTGCCGACCGTCTACGACGGCGCCGACCTCGCCGAGGTGGCCGGCCTCTGGGGCGTCTCCCCCGAGGCCGCCGTGCGGATCCACTCCGGGGCCGAGTACACGGTCGCCTTCTGCGGCTTCGCCCCCGGCTTCGGCTACCTCACCGGCCTGCCGGAGCGGTACGCGGTGCCCCGCCGCGACACCCCGCGCAGCGCCGTCCCGGCCGGCTCGGTCGCCCTGGCCGGCCCCTTCACCGGCGTCTACCCGCGCTCCTCCCCCGGCGGCTGGCAGCTCCTCGGGCGCACCGGCCTGCCGCTCTGGGACGCCGGCCGCGAGCCCGCGGCACTGCTCGCCCCGGGCGTGCGGGTCCGGTTCACGCCGGTGCGCCCCGGCAGGGAGCAGCCGTGACCGGGCTGCTGGTGGTCCGCCCGGGCCCGCTGACCACCGTCCAGGACCTCGGGCGGCGCGGTGTCGCCCACCTCGGCGTGCCGCGGGCCGGCGCGCTGGACGCGCCCGCGCTCCGGGCGGCCAACCGGCTGGTCGGCAACGAGCCGGGCGCTGCCGCGCTGGAGACCACGCTGGGCGGGGTGGCGCTGCGCGCCGAGGGGCCGGTGCTGGTCGCCGTGACCGGCGCCCCCTGCGAGGTGCGGGTGGACGGACGGGCCGCCGCCTGGGGCGCACCCGTCGCCGTCCCGGCGGGCGCCGTCGTGGAGACCGGCCCGGCCACGCACGGCGCGCGCGGCTACCTGGCGGTGGCGGGCGGGATCGCCGTCCCGCCGGTGCTCGGCAGCCGCTCCGCCGACCTGCTCTCCGGCCTCGGCCCGGCCCCGCTGGCCGCGGGCGAC
>NZ_JBEYVJ010000647.1:0-2803 GCF_040643935.1 Kitasatospora sp. NPDC047058
TGTCGTGTTACACCCTACCCCCACCCGCCGCTCTTCCTATCGCGCTCGACCGCGCCCCCCCCGCCCGCGCCGGCCGGGCCGGCGCCGTGCCGCCGGGTTACCCGGCGGCGGGCCATGACACACCGTCGACCCACCCCGCGGAAGCGGCGCCCGGGCGCCCGCACCTGGCCCTGGTGGGGACGATGCCCGCCACCGTGCCCGCGCCGCGCGCGGCCGCACCCGGCCTCTGGGCCGACGGACCGACGCGCCTGGCCCGCTGAGGCGGCCCCCGTACCTCCGTACGGACCTCCCTGCGCCTCCTCTCCTCGCGCCCCTTCCCCTGCGCGTCTCCCCCTTCGCTCACCCCCTCGCTCACCGCCGCCGCCGTGCGCCCGCGCCTGCCCGCGTGCGCACGGCGGTACTTGCCATGCCGGAATCCCGTCGAGACAAGGAAGCACCGCCCCGTGACAGTCCAGACCGACACCGCCCCGCCGGACGATCCGCGTCCGCCCGCCGAACCCGCACCGGAGACCGGGCCGGACGCGCCGGACCCCGGCACGCCCGCTACACCCGGCACACCCGGTACGCCCGAGACGCCCGGCACGCTCGCCGCCGACGCCTCCGGACCTGCTGCGCGCCCCCGGCGCCGACGCGTGCTGCGGATCCTCAAGCGCACCGCGATCGTCCTCACCGCCCTGGTCCTGCTGGCCGTCGGCAGCCTGGCCGGCTACGCGTACTGGACGGTCCAGCGCTCGCTGCCGCAGCTGTCCGGCACCACCACCGTGCCGGGGCTGCACGGCGAGGCCCGGATCGTCCGGGACGCCTCCGGCATCCCGCAGATCTACGCCGACAACGCGCACGACCTCTTCCTCGCCGAGGGCTACGCCCAGGCGCAGGACCGGTTCTGGCAGATGGACGTGCAACGGCACGTCACCGCCGGCCGGCTCGCCGAGATGTTCGGCCCGGGCGAGGTGCAGACCGACAAGGTGGCCCGCACCTTCGGCTGGTACCGGGTGGCCGAGCAGGAGGTGACGATGCTGTCGCCGCAGAGCCAGGCGTACCTGCGGGCCTTCTCCGACGGCGTCAACGCCTACCTCGGCCGGCACGAGGGCGCCGAGCTGTCCGTGGAGTACCCGGTGCTCGGCTTCGTCGCCGACGACTACCGCCCCGAGCCGTGGACCCCGGCCGACTCGGTCTCCTGGCTGAAGACCATGGCCTGGAACCTCAACACCGGCATGATCGACCAGTTCCAGCACGCCATGCTGCCCGCCGACCTGCCGGACGGGGCGTCCGACGACCTCTTCCCCGGCTACGACTACCAGCGCTGGGCGCCGATCGTCCCGGACCGGGCGGCCGCCACCCAGCCGGCGGCCGCCACCCCGTCCGCACCTGCCGCGCCGCCCGCGCCCACCACGCCCGCCGTCCCCGCCGCCGCCTCGGCCGCGCTGGCCGACAGCGCCGCGGTGCGCACCGTCCTGGCCGCCGTCCTCGGCCCGCAGGGCACCGGCATCGGTTCCAACTCCTGGGTGGTGGCCGGCAGCCGCACCACCACCGGCAAGCCGCTGCTGGAGAACGACCCGCACCTGACCCCCTCGCTGCCGGGCATCTGGTACCAGGTCGGCCTGCACTGCACCCGGACCGGCCCGGACTGCGCCTTCGACGTCAGCGGCTTCACCTTCGCCGGCATGCCGGGCGTGGTGATCGGCCACAACGCCGACATCGCCTGGGGCTTCACCGACCTCGGCGCCGCCGACTCCGACCTGTTCGTGGAGCGGGTCGACGGCGACGGCTACGAGCACGAGGGGAGCCGGCTGCCGCTGACCGTCCGCCAGGAGAAGATCAAGGTGGCGGGCGGCCGTCCGGTCGACCTGACCGTCCGGTCGACCCTGCACGGCCCGCTGATCTCGGACGTGCTCAAGTCCGCCGGCGAGGTGGCCGACCGCGGCCGGGTGCCGGACGTCCCGCCGCACGGCGAACACGACGGCTACGCGGTGGCGATGCAGTGGACCGCGCTCGACCCCGCCCCCACCGTGGACGCCCTCTTCGCCCTGGACCGGGCCAAGGACTGGAACGAGTTCCGTGCCGCCGCCGCGGTCTTCGCCTCCCCGGTGCAGAACATGATCTACGCGGACACGGCCGGCAACATCGGCTACCAGACGCCGGGCCGCATCCCCGTCCGCAAGGCCGGCGACAGCCGCCGCCCCGTCCCGGGCTGGACCGGCGCCTACGACTGGACCGGCTACCTGCCCTTCGACCAGCTGCCCACCAGCTTCAACCCGCCGGAGGGCTACATCGTCACCGCCAACAACGCGGTCGTCGGCCCGGGCTACCCGCACCTGATCGGCAGCGACTGGGGCACCGGCTACCGCAGCCGGCGGATCACCGAACTGATCGAGCAGGCCGGCAAGCTGGACGTCGCGGCGATGGAGCGGATCACCCAGGACACCTGGAACGGCAACGCCGCCACCCTGGTGCCGCACCTGCTCCGGGTCCAGGTCGGCGCCCAGGCCGGACCGGCCCAGGACCTGCTGCGCGGCTGGGACTTCACCCAGGGCGCCGACTCGGCACCGGCCGCCTACTTCAACGCCGTCTGGCGCGAACTGCTGAAGGAGGCCTTCACCGACCGGCTGAGCCGGGCCGGGGTCAAGAGCTACGCCTACCCGGACGGCGGCGGCCGCTGGTTCGACGTGGTGCGCGGGCTGCTCGACAAGCCGGACAGCCTCTGGTGAAGCTGGTTGAGGGCGCGGAACAGGGCGAGGTCGCCGCCGAGCCGGATCTGCAGGAAGAGGTCGGTCAGCTTGGTGCCGTGGCCGACCAGGCCGCG
>NZ_JBEYVJ010000648.1:0-2803 GCF_040643935.1 Kitasatospora sp. NPDC047058
CTTGGCCCGCCACACGACGTCCGTCGCCTTCACCCAGAGCTCGCCCGGCGCCCCGGCGGCGGCCCCGACGCCGTAGTAGACGTCACCGCCGACCACGTCGACCACGGTGACGTGTTGACCTCGGCGGGGGCGGCCAGCGGCTTCGACGTCTGCCTGCACATGCTGCGCCAGGACCACGGCACCGAGGTCGCCAACCAGGTCGCCCGCTTCTGCGTCATGCCGCCGTACCGGGACGGCGGGCAGGCACAGTACATCGAGCGGCCACTGCCGCCGACGGGCGCAACCGGCACCGGGCCGACCCGCGACTGGGCCTTGCAGCGACTTGAACTGCCGCTGTCGCTGGACGAGTTGGCCGCGCACGCGGCGATGAGCACCCGTACCTTCACCCGGCGCTTCAAGGAGGAGACCGGTCTGAGCCCCGGCCGCTGGCTGACCTCGCAGCGGCTGCGGCGGGCCCGGCACCTGCTGGAGTCCAGCGATCTGCCGGTGGAACGCGTCGCCCACGAGGTCGGATTCGCCACCGCCACCTCGCTACGGCGGCACCTCGCGGCGGAGGCCGGAGTCGCCCCGTCGGCGTACCGTCGCACCTTCCGCGCCCCGGATCCGGCCGCCGGCGATACGGGCTCCGTTCCCGCCTAAGGGTTGTCCCGTAACCGCTGGTTGAGTCGCGTGGCTGAGGCTCCGGGGAGCGGGGTCCTCGGCCGGATATCCGCGCGACTTCGGCCCGACGGCTATGGCAGCCTGCGGACATGCCAGCAGAGCTGAGAGAACACGCGGGCCGTTACTACGCCGTCCTGTCCTTCTACGCGGGACCTGACGACGCCTGGACCCTGGAGCTGAGCGAGGCCGTGCCAGCGCCAGCATCGTGGGCCGAGATCCCCGGTAGACCGACTCATACGCACGGGGTTGGCTTTCTGGCGGCGTTCGTCCCCGACGAGGATCCGACTCTGGAACCGACCATTCACATCCACAGCCATGACGAGCACGTCATCCCCTACGAGATCATGCGCTGGTTCATGGAGCAGGTCACCGAGCAGGTCCAACGCTGCCGGGCGGCCTACGCACAGGAGGATCCTGGGGCCGTGGAATGATCTTGGCATGGCTGGTGTGATCACGGCGTCGGAGTCGTCCTGGATAGCCCCGTTCACCGGGCTGAGCCCGCGAGACTTCCGCAAGCTGATGACGCTGCTGCATCGCGAGGGCGCCGACACCGTCAGGCCGGGCAGGCCCTGGAGCCTGCCGCTGGAGGACCGGGTCCTGCTGGTCGCGGCCTACTGGCGGACGAACCTGACACTGCGGCAACTCGCGCCACTGTTCGGCGTGTCCAAGTCGGCGGCCGACCGCATCATCGACCACATCGGACCGCTGCTCGCGCTCAAGCCCCGCCGCCGTTTCAGCAAAGACACTGTGCTGATCGTAGACGGGACCCTGGTCCCCACCCGCGACCACACGATCGCCGCGCAGTCGAAGAACTACCGCTACTCCACCAACCACCAGGTCGTCGTCGACGCCCACACCCGCCTGATCGTCGCAGTCGGCACACCCTTGCCGGGCAACCGCAACGACTGCAAGGCATGGGAGGAGTCCGGCGCCAAGGCCGCCGTCGGCAGGACCACCACGATCGCCGACGGCGGCTACCCCGGAACCGGCCTCGTCATCCCGCACCGTCGGCCCCGAGGCGGCGAACTGACCGACTGGCAGGCCGAGCACAACCACGACCACAAGCAGGTCCGCGCCCGCGTCGAGCACGTCTTCGCCCGGATGAAGACCTGGAAGATCCTGCGCGACTGCCGCCTCAAGGGCGACGGCGTCCACCACGCCGTGCTCGGCATCGCCCGCCTCCACAACCTCCTCCAGGCCGGGTAGCCGAGCCCGACCAACGGTCGACCACCCCTGCCCCGAAACCACTCAAGGTCAATTACGGGACAACCCTTAGCCACGACGCACCGTACGCGGCCCGGCGACGGGCGATCGAAGCCGCAGGCATCCGCGAACAGGGCACGGTCCAGGTCGCAATGGCACTCTTCACATGAATGACAACCTTTCCATATTCCAATTTTTGAAAGGAGACCCTCCGCCCTGCGACTCGCCACACCAATTCGTCTACGGATAGCCGGAAATCAGCCGCGGCTCTGCTCTAATGGGGCCCGCAGCTGAGCGTCCGTACGGCACTCCAGGGAACGGCGGGAAGTATCGCGACCATGGGTACGTTCTCCGACACCGCATTGCTCGCGCTGAGCGACCCCGGGCGCCTCGGGGCCGTCCTGGCGCCGGCAGGCGACCGCACCGGGGTTCTCACCCTGATCAACGCGACTCATGAACTCGCCTTCGCCCGCATCGACCGGGTCGCGGACGTCCGGGTCCGCGAGATCGTGCTGCAGCAGCCGTTCTTCCCGGTTCGGCGGGTCACCGGCGACCTCAGCCGGACCGTGCCGAGCTACGTCAGGGACGACCTGCGGCTGACCGTGACGCACGAGCCCGTCTGGGCCGACCTGCTCGCCCGCGTCCAGATCGACCTGGTCGCCGAGCTCGACGTGGGGGGCGTGGAATCGGTGGTGACGCGCATCGTCGACGACATCGCCACGCTGGACGACTTCCGCGCGCAGGTCCCTTTCATCGACCTCGACGAATTCATGCACCGGCACGACCTGGCGACGGTCGAGGATCTCCGGGAAGCCGGTGAGTACCTGGTCACCGAAATCCGACTGCGCGCACCTCCGGCATTCGATCCGGCGGATCCGGCCCATATGTACGGCATCGAGCTTTCCGTCGCCGTTCTGGCGATGGAATCCCTCGACCTCAC
>NZ_JBEYVJ010000649.1:0-2799 GCF_040643935.1 Kitasatospora sp. NPDC047058
GATCTCATTTCGCGTCGGATCCGACGCGAATTGTCAGACACGCCTCAGGGCATCATCCCCGACCGGGCCCGGCCGCCCCAGGGCCGAACGGCCCCAATGCGGGGCACATGTCAGGGCCGCTGGCGCCGGGCGTTGCCGAGGCCGATCAGCAGGAAGGCCCCGGAGACCGCGACGGCGCTGCCGGCCGCCGCGACGAGGCGCGGGGCGAGCGCACCGCCGCCGGAGACCAGGATCGAGGCCGCGCCGAGCGAGGAGACCGCCAGGCCGACCAGCAGCCAGCCCAGCAGGGCCAGGGCGGCGGGGCGCGGGCCGCGCGGCGCCGGGCCGGCGTCCAGCACCGCCCAGCGCAGCCGGTCCTCGCGCAGCTCGGCCTGGCGCTGCCGGAACGCGCGGAGCCGCAGGAGGACGCCGGCGACCAGGCCCGCCAGGGCCAGCCGGGCCGCGGGCTGCCACCCGGGCACGGCCAGCAGCAGCGGGCCGGCCAGCGCGAGCGCGGCCCACCAGACGACGCAGGCCGCGGCGGCGGTGCGGGCGGACCGGGGGCGGTCGTCGCCCGCCTGGAGGTCCGCGATGGCGGGCAGGTACCAGACGCAGCCGGACGCGGTGACGGCGGCGGTGCCGATGGCCAGGACGGTGTGGGACATGCCTTGCGCTCCTCAGCCGATGGTGGTGCTACGCGGGTGCGGACGGGGCCGTCCCCGCCCGCCCGGGGGCGTCGGACCGGGCGGGGACGGCGTTCGGGGGGACGGGCGCCCGGCTGCGGGCGCCCTCCCGGGGAGGGGACGTCAGCCCTCGGGCGTCCCCGGCGACTCGGCCTGCAGCGGGCGCCGCGGCGCGGGCACGTCGTACCCGGCCGGGGTCACGCCCGCCAGGTGCTTGGCCGGTTCGCCGTGGTTCTCCAGGTGGTCGCGGGCCGCGATCTCCGGGTGGTGCAGGTCGAACGCCGGGGACTCGGAGCGGATCCGCGGCAGGGTGGTGAAGTTGTGCCGCGGCGGCGGGCAGGAGGTGGCCCACTCCAGCGAGCGGCCGAAGCCCCACGGGTCGTCGACGGTGACCCGCTCGCCGTACTTGGCCGTCTTCCAGACGTTGTAGAGGAACGGCAGGATCGACAGGCCGAGCAGGAACGAGCCGAGGGTGGACACCGTGTTGAGCGCGGTGAAGCCGTCCGAGGCCAGGTAGTCGGCGTACCGGCGGGGCATGCCCTCCGCGCCCAGCCAGTGCTGGACCAGGAAGGTGGCGTGGAACCCGATGGTGAGCGTCCAGAAGCTGATCTTGCCGAGCCGCTCGTCCAGCATCTTGCCGGTCATCTTCGGCCACCAGAAGTGGAAGCCCGCCATCATCGCGTACACCACCGTGCCGAAGAGCGTGTAGTGGAAGTGCGCGACGACGAAGTACGAGTCGGACACGTGGAAGTCGATCACCGGCGCGGCCAGCAGCACGCCCGTCAGGCCGCCGAACAGGAAGGTGACCAGGAAGCCGACGGTCCACAGCATCGGCGTCTCGAAGCTCAGCGACCCCTTCCACATGGTGCCGACCCAGTTGAAGAACTTGACCCCGGTCGGCACGGCGATCAGGAAGGTCATGAAGGCGAAGAAGGGCAGCAGCACCTGCCCCGTCACGTACATGTGGTGCGCCCAGACCGTGACCGAGAGGCCGGCGATCGCGACGGTGGCGGCGATCAGGCCCGCGTACCCGAACATCGGCTTGCGGGAGAAGACCGGGATCACCTCGGAGACGATCCCGAAGAACGGCAGGGCGAGGATGTAGACCTCGGGATGGCCGAAGAACCAGAACAGGTGCTGCCAGAGCATCGCCCCGCCGTTGGCCGGGTCGAAGACGTGCGAGCCGAACTTGCGGTCGCACTCCAGCGCCAGCAGGGCGGCGGCCAGCACCGGGAAGACCATCAGCACCAGGACCGAGGTGAGCAGCACGTTCCAGCAGAAGATGGACATCCGGAACATGGTCAGGCCGGGGGCCCGCATGCAGACGATGGTGGTGATGAAGTTGACCGCGCCGAGGATGCTGCCGAAGCCGGACAGCGTGACGCCCATGATCCACATGTCGGCGCCGACGCCGGGCGAGTGGACCGCGTCCGAGAGCGGCGCGTAGAGGAACCAGCCGAAGTCGGCGGCGCCCTGCGGCGTGGCGAAGCCGCCGGCGGCGATCAGCGAACCGAACATGAACAGCCAGAAGGCCAGCATGTTCAGCCGCGGGAAGGCGACGTCCGGGGCGCCGATCTGCAGCGGCATGATCCAGTTGGCGAAGCCGGTGAACAGCGGCATCGCGAAGAGCAGCAGCATCACCGAACCGTGCATGGTGAAGGCCTGGTTGAACTGCTCGTTGGAGAGGATCTGCGTCCCCGGCCGGGCCAGCTCGGCGCGCATGACCAGCGCGAGGACGCCGCCGATCAGGAAGAACCCGAACGCCGACACCAGGTACATGGAGCCGATCGTCTTGTGGTCGGTGGTCGTCAGCATCCGGACCAGGGCCGAGCCGGGCCGGCGGGCCGGGACTCCTCCCGTCCGGGCGGCGGACGGCGGTGGCGCGCTGTCGCCCCTTGCCTCGATGGCACTCAAGGACGCACTCCTTCGGAACTCCTGCGGATGGGTGGCGATCCATGATCGGAAGACGGAACCCTTGCGCCCCAGGGTCGTTGGACCCACCGGCCCGGGGCCGGTGGGCCTCGGTCCGGGACCACCGGCCGGGACCTCCGCCACCCCTCCGCCCCCGGCCGGCGGCCGCTGTGGACCACGGCCCCCGGCCGCCTGCGGACATGACGAAACACCGGTGCGGGCCGGC
>NZ_JBEYVJ010000650.1:0-2795 GCF_040643935.1 Kitasatospora sp. NPDC047058
CTCGGCCGCGAAGGCCGCGAACGCCCAGCCGGTGACCGCCTCCAGCGCGCGGGGCGCCAGGCCCCGGCCCCGTGCGGCCACCTGCCCCAACTCGCCCATCCCGGCGGGCTTCCGTGCGGGCGCCTACTGGCCGAACGGCTGCAACGGCCACGGCGGCTACTACCTCTACCGCGGCTGACCCCACGCCACGTCCGGCACTCCGGAGGCACCGCACGCCGTGCGGTGCCTCCCGCTGACTGGACCCGCACGGTTCGCCCGTCGCCCCGGTGCCGATCAGGACCTGCCATCCCAAGAGCCCACGCCGCAGCGGTAGCCTGCGAGCCATGACGCTGGGGACCGGGACCGTGCAGGACTTCTGGGCACGCAAGCTGCTCGTGGCCACGGGTGTGGACCCGGACGATCTGCGGCTGGACGTGTACGAGAACGCGGATCGCGGGATCGCGCTGGCCATGGGCGGGTTCGTCTCCGAGCACTCCAGGCTGGTCGAGGGCGCGGTCGCACTCGCCGCGGACATCCTGCGGCGATGGCGCACGCCCCGGCCGGAGTTGGTGGCCGGCCTGGTGCGATGCCTGGAGTCCCGCCATTTCCATGCCGGAGGCGACGCGGCGATGGTGCTGGCGCAGTTCGCGTCGGCGGACTCCTCACAGGACATCACGTCGGCCGTTCCCGCACTGATCGCGGCCGCCAACGATTCCTACGACCGGGTTGCCGGGCCCGCGGCACTGGTTCTTGCCCGTCTCGGCCATCCGGCGGCTCTGGACCCGGTGCACCGGTGGCTGGCGGCAAGCAGCGGAACGCCGTTCTTCCCCGTGACCTCACTCGGGCAGGTTCTTGAGCCGCTGCTGGGCTGCGCCGACGAGTTGCTCCCCGGAATCCGTCGCATGCTCGTCGACTCGGCCGACAGCGAAGGACTGCGTTCGGTCCTCAAGGCTCTGGCTGCATGGGGTCCCGTCGTGAGCGAGGCGGTTCCCGAGCTCGTGCCGATACTCGCCACCCGCAACGTCCGATGGGCCTGCGACGTGCTCGGCAGTATCGGGCCGGCGGCGGAGCCCGCGGCGGACATCCTTGAGGGCTTCGTCCGCGGCGTCACGCAGCCACCGCGCCACGACGGCAGCAGGCTGGTGCCGAACGGCACACGGAGATGGCACGGCGCACAGAATGCGGCGTGGGCCCATTGGCGGATCACCGGTGAATCAGAGGTCTTCCTGGCTTTCCTGGAGGACGCGGCGTCCCGGGGCCTGGGGTACGCCGACCTCGGCCGGTTGGCAGAGCTGGGCCCGCAGGCGACGCGATGCGCGAGCGCGGTCCGGCCGTTGCTGGAATCACCCGGCCCGTGGACCCGTGTCCAGGCCGCCCATGCCTGGTGGCGGATCACCGGCGACACGCACGCAGCCGTCCCCGTGCTGCTGGCGGCGCTGGAACCCCTGACGTCGGGTGATGCCGACGAGTCCTGCCTCGCGGTGTCCGGCACATCGCCCGGATCGGTGCCCCGGCCTCCGCCGCGGCGCCGCTGCTCGAAGCGGTGCTGTCGTCCGACCGGTGCTTCCCGGCGGACGTCTATCCTGCGGCACGCGCGGCCCTGGCAGCCTTCGGCGACGGCCTCCGCGTCTCGAAGTGCAGGGGGCCGCGGGGACCTTGGGCAACCTCCAGCGGCAGCGCTATGGAGAGCGAGCGATTGATCTCCCCACCACCGTAGACGGAGACGAAGTCGCGGTAGTCTGCCGGAATCGGGATGCCCCACCTCCGGGCCGCCTCGTCCCAGTCGACGGGATCGCCGGCCCCGGGGTGCGGCGGCAGAAGGCCGGCCAGTCGGGCAACACTCGGGTGCATCGGTAATGCCTCTCGGAGAGCTCGGGCAGAGGCTTCGCCGAGCGTTCGCACGTGCGCGCGGCCTGTCACCACGGCTTGACACATCCTATTGATCAGGTGCCCGCGAGGGCGAACTCCGTGAACTGTGGTCACCCCAGGACCCCCAGCGGCGAACGGACCGGAAGTCAGCCGCCCGTACCTGCCGAACGCCCGGCGCACGACAGGCCGGGCCCGCACCGGCCGAACATCACCCGTCGAAGTTGGACCAGAAGATCCCGACACCCGTACCGCCCTCGTCCCGGCCGACCAGGATGCTGTTCGATGTGAAGCAACGAGTGGGGAAGACCAGCGCGTTCGCGCCGCTGGCAGGGTCGACGACGACGTCCAGCACGGGAGTCCGGGAGCCGCTCTCCCGCTGCGCCCGGAACTCGGCCACGGCGTGGGCCTCGGGACTGTCGGCCTCCGCGAAGCCCGCGGTCCGGCCGAGAGCCCCGCCGATGGCCAGGTTGCCCGGGGTTCCGGAGTAGATCGCCGAGGCGCCCTCGCTCAGCATGTTGACGTCGTCGGACGCCTCTTCCCAGCTCGCGCCCACCAGCGCCTGCGGGGTGGTGCCGCCGGCGACCAGTGCGACCGCGGTGACGGTGGCGCCGCGCTCGTCGTCCCGGTCGTAGGCCAGGTACACCTCGTGCAGTCCGTCGGCGAGGAGGGAGAAGGTGTAGAACTCGGCGCCGTCGAGCCCGCACACGGCGATCCCCCCGTGGCTCGACAGCCGCCCCGCCAGCGTGAACTCGCCCTCGTACCCGGGCTCCATCTCCGAGTCGCTCGCCTTCAGGACTGCCTCGATCGCTTCGATCATCTTCATGCCGGCGAGTGTGCCACCCTCCTCCGACAGCCGGCCGTGCTTGCGTTCCTGCGCGTATCGGCCGACAACATGCTGTTCAGCGTTGCTGTCCTCTGGGGGCGGTCCGCCGGCATCGTCGGCGGAC
>NZ_JBEYVJ010000651.1:0-2793 GCF_040643935.1 Kitasatospora sp. NPDC047058
GACGACTTCCACGGCGCCAAGCACTACACCGACCTGGCCGGAGGGGACGTCTCCGCCGATCCGGTTACCGCTCCGGGGCCAGGGTCGCGCGTTGTAGCGTGGCTCACCCCGCAGAGCGCGGACGGCAGTTGGGGGGATTGCATGGGAACAGGGAAGACCCCGGTGAGCGAGCACTACGCGCTTTCGCTGGGCTGCCGCGTCAGCGTGCAGGCCGGGATCGGCACGACCAGGGTGACCTGGAGCATCTCCCACCTGTCGGGCGACGACAGGACGCGGCCGCCGAAGGGCGACCAGGCCGTCTCGTTCACCTGCCCCCGCTGCCGGCGCACGTTCGGCGCCACGGTCGAGAGCCGGGCGAAGACCCGGGCGAAGAGGCTGACGTACCAGCTCGTGGGGTGGCTGCTGCTGGCCTCGCTGCTCGCCACGGTGCCCGTCGTCGTCCACCTGGGCGGGCAGACCGTCGACGAGCACGATCCCGGGGGCACCGACCAACTGGCGGCCTTCCTGCTGATGGCGGTGGTGGGATTCATCGGCGGGCTGACCTTCGTCGGGGTCGGCCGGGCGCACGCCGGCGTGCGGAAGTTCCGCCGGATCCGCACCGACGGCAAGCCCTCCGTCCTGGCCAAGGGGCACCGGCTGTTCTGACCCCGCCCGCGAAAGGGCGGGCCGCGCGCTCAGGCCGACCATGGCCGCCGCGACTGCTCTGGCTGCCCGCCGATCGGGATCCGGCGAGGCGGGCGGATCAGCGACGCCTGGGTCCGCCGGCGCGGCGTGCACCCAGAGGACCGCTGGGGCGACGTCGACCACATCCGGGCCGAGCCCCGGCTGCGTAGAGGGCTTCAGCTCCAGCAGGACGATCACACTGCTCATACTCTCGACCGTGCACCTCATGGGTGCCTTCTGCACGCCGACGGCGGGAGCTTTTCCGTTGATCCGAAATTCCAGCAGCGGATCGGCGTCCTGTATAACAATTCCCCGGTCAGTAACATTCCTTGTTGTGTTCAATGTTAGAAACGCTGGCAATGAGGTGATCAAGGATCACCAGCTGAGGTTCTCATTTCCTGGCGACTGCAAGGTGCTTGAATCCACCCTATCTCCGGAGCCTGAACGCGAGCTCAAGGTGGCGCGCAACCCGGACCGTGAGATCTCTCCCGCTGAGGTCGTGTACGGCATCGGCCATTTGGAGGCGGGGCGGGAGGTGGCTTTGCAGATCGTGGTGACCGGCGAATCGATCGACGGCTGGAAGCGGGTCTCGTATAATGAAGCCGGAAATGTAGAGTTTCACGAGAAGTCTGCAGGTCGTGACGCCAATGACAGTCGGAGCATTGTTCCATTCCTGGTCTTGACCTTCCTCTTTGCAACCTTGCCGTCAATCTTTTCTGAACTCACTACTTTTGGCTCCTATCTGGCCGCCCTGATTCGAATCTCCATCCTGGCGCTGCTCATTCCCCAACTTGCTCCGGTTGCGCGCATCATTAAGGAACGCCTTGCCGAGCACAGCGAGAGGCGCGGCGCAAACTTCGACGTGCGAGGGAACCGAAATTCCGTTATTTTCAACTCAGGCCCAGGGGAAGTAACGGCACGGCTATCGGATTCTGGAGGGCAGGCCTAGGCCTCCGGATCGTGTCGTAGATAAATTGCGACGTTTGTCGAAACGCTCGGGTTGTATCAGTGGCCAGCACGCCAAAAGGGTGCGGGCGTCGGGGTATGGAGACCGGGCCGGGACCCGTGCACGCCAGAGCCCGTGGCTTACGCCGGGCCTTACAAAGCAGATGCCGTCCTCACGTCAGGGAATCTGCTCTATGTAAGACCTGATTCGTAGAAGCCATCAGGACAGAGCCCCCGGACGTGACACCGCCAAGCGTTGTCCGGGGGCTCTGCTCTTCCCTATCCCCCGGCGTCTGCGCGCCGGCGCGGAGGAGAGGCGTTCAGTGGGCCCGGCCACCCGTCCGTGGGGCGAGGGGACGATCGGGCCGTCTTCGAGGCGTTGTTCAGCGAGGAACGGGGACGACGAATCCTCGCGTCGGTACAGCGGCTGTGCGGGACTTGCCACTGACGATCGTCAGTACTGCGTCGGTGATGTCCCGCCGGACCACGGGGTCGCTCCTGTCGTACACCCGCCACTGGCCGTCCGGGTTGTCCAAGTCTTCGGGGGACACGATTCCCCGAATCCCCAGCCGGTGCAGCGTGTTGGCCAATTGCCGGGCTTCGTTCTCGTCCACGGTTCCCGCCCTTTCGGAGTTCGGTGCGCCCAGGCTAGCGGGCGCTGCCGCCTCCGTCCCCGCCTCCGCCGCCCCCGTTGCAGTGCGACGCGCATCCGCCGGGGTTGATCGGCCCGCATCCACCGGGGATGGGGGTGTGGGAGCAGTTCGCGGCCACGGTCACCAGGGCGCGGGTCGGGCCGGTCCACAGCTCGTGGTCCGGGCTGTAGCCGGCCTCTTCGATCAGGGCCACGGTCCGGGCGAGCGCGTCCGCGTCGTGACGCGTCGGATCGGGCCGCTCCGGGTAGTGGTGCACGAACCCACCGAGCTTGTCGCACAGCTCGGCGTAGACGCGGGTGTGCAGGATGAGCGCGTGCCACCCCTCGTCCACGACGCTGGACGGCGTGACCCGCGCGCTGGGGAACGTGCGGGCGGTGGCGACGAACTTGAGCGCTTCGGTCACGATGCGCTCGGCCATGCCATCGGCCATGCCGGGGTTGTTGTCGAGGACGGTGAAGACGGCCCCGTTGAACTGCTCGTTGTCGAGCAGGGTTCGGACGCCGGGGCCGGTGTCGCCAGGCGGACGCTCGGG
>NZ_JBEYVJ010000652.1:0-2791 GCF_040643935.1 Kitasatospora sp. NPDC047058
GGCGTCTCGGCGTCGATGGCGGAGACGCCGGCCCGCCGGCTGTACCGCTCGCTCGGCTACCGCGACCTCGCCCGCGCGGTGCACTTCCCGAACACCGAGCGGCTCTACGCCTCGGTGACCGCGGGGGCGTGCCGTCGGCTCCGGCGGTCAGCGGTCCTGGTAGGCGGCCATCGCGTCGTTCACCCGGGAGGAGAAGAACAGCGGGCCGATCGCGTCGGCCCAGGCCATGCCCTCGGGCGTCAGCCGCAGGGTGCCGGGGCCGTGCTCGCGGACCCAGTCGCGCTCCAGCAGCCGGGCGAACTGGTCGGGGAAGTGCTCCTGAGGGGTGGCGCCGAACCGCTGCCGGTACGCCGCCTCCGAGGTGCCGGTGCTCTCCAGCAGCGTCTGGAGCAGGTACATCCGGCGGCGTTCGCCGTCGTCCATCCGGAACGCCCACTGGGCGCGCCGGAAGTCCTCGGTCGGCGTCGCGATGTAGTCGTCGATGATCCGGCGGACCTCGGGCACGGCCACCGCGTAGTCGGTGGTGTAGTGCAGGTCGGTGGTGAAGGAGCGTGCCCCGACGCCGAGGCCGACCATCCCGGCCTGCTGGTTGTACTCGCTGATCCCGGCGTCGTCGGCCTGGTCGACGGCGGCGGTGCCCCGGCGGCGGAAGACCCGCATGGAGGTCTGCTCGTACCCCGCGGCCAGCAGGTGGTCCCGGCCGGAGCGGTAGAGCCGGAGCCGCTGTTCGTCCCAGCTCTCGCCGGTCTCCGCGTGCCGGCCGTCTAGCCCGGTGAGCGGGCGCACGTACAGCGGGTACAGGTAGATCTCCTCGGGCTCCCGGGCGAGGGCCGCGTCGAGGGAGGTGCGGAAGCTCCGCTCGGTCTGGCCCTGGATGCCGTAGATCAGGTCGATGTTGAGGATCGGGAACGCGGCGGCCTTCAGCCGGGTGAGAGCCGCGTCGACCTCGGACCGCTTCTGCGGGCGCACGGCCGCACGGGCCTCGTCCTCCAGGAAGGTCTGCACGCCGATGCTCACCCGGGTGGCGCCGCGCTCGGCGAGGACGGCGATCCGGTCGTCGGTCGCGGTGGCGGGGGACGTCTCCACCGACCACGGCACGGCCTTGAGGTCGGCGCCCATGACCTGCTCGCAGATGTCGGCGAGGCGGGTCAGCTCCGCCGCCGTGAGGTAGGTCGGGGTGCCGCCGCCGAACGCGGCCAGGGCGAAGCGGAGCTCCCGGCCCTGCGCCTCCAGCGCCTCACGGGTGACCCGGGCCTGTCTTTCCAGGGTGTCGAGGAACCGGCCGGTGACCTCCTCGGGGGCACCCGTCCGGGTGAAGAGGTTGCAGAAGCCGCACCGCATCTCGCAGAACGGCACGTGGACGTAGAGCGAGAGGGCGTCCAGCCGTTCACCGGCCCAGAGCTCGCTGAGCAGGGGGCCGTCGGCCTGCCGGCGGTAGGCCTTCTGGTGGGGGTAGGCGTAGACGTACTGCCGGTACGGGGTGGCGGTCTCCTCCGCCGGGCCGGGCCGGTCGTCCGCCGGGCGCCGGGTGATCCGCACAGGTGTGGAGCTGCTCATCGGCACAACTTCCTGTCGCCGTGGTCAAGTTCCGGTAAAGACCGGGCGGGACGACGCTAGGTCGGGCGGGCCGTGCCGGTCACGGGGCTGAACCTCCTAGCAGCGGGCTCCGGCGGGCCGGGCGGTTGGGAGGTTCGCACGGAAGAATATGTAGACCAGTCAATTGCTTGTGGAGCACTGGCGTTTGGCGGTGCGCATGCGGTAACCGTTCTTCTCATGAAGCGAATCGTCATCGCCGCGGGCGGGGGCGGCGATCCCATCGCGGCGGCCATGGTCGGCACCGCGCTGTACGGGTCCGTCGAGCCGGTGCTCGTCCTCACCTACTCGTGGGAGCGGCTGACCGTCGACCCCCTGCCCGGGCCCCGCGGCCGCGCCGACTTCGCGGGACTGGAATCGCCCCGCCCCCACCTGGACCTGGTGACCGGCTCCACCACGCCCGTCGGTGCGGCCGGCTCCTCGCTGCCCCGGCTCGCCGCCGACCTCGGCACCGCGCTCGGACTGCTCGACCCTTCCGAGGGCACGGCCGGCCTGGCCCGGACGATCCGGGCCGCCGCCGACTACTGCGGCGTGGGCCACGTCGACGTGGTCGACGTCGGCGGCGACATCCTGGCGGCCGGCGACGAACCCACGCTGCGCAGCCCCCTCGGCGATGCGCTCGTCCTCGCGGCCTGCGCGCGCACCGGCCTGGCCGCCGACGTCTGGATCGCCGGCCCCGCGCTCGACCGCGAACTGCCCGAGCGCGACCTGTTCGCCCGGCTGCCGGAGCCGGCGTTCGCGCTCACCGACGCGCACGTCCGCCCGGTCCGCCGGGCCTTCGGTTGGCACCCCTCGGAGGCCAGCGCCATGCTGGCAGCCGCCGCCCGGGGCGTACGGGGCCTCTGCGGCATCCGCGACGTGGGGGATCCCGTCCGGCTGGACGGGCGCAGCGCGGGCGTGCACCGGCTGCCGCTCGGCCAGGCCCTCGCCCTCAACCCGCTGGCCGGGCGGCTGGCCGACTGCGCGACGCTCGACGAGGCCGAGCGGGCCAGTCTGGCGGTGTGCGGGTTCTCCGAGATCGCCCGCGAGCGCGACCGGGCCCGGGCCGTCGGGCTCGCCGCGTCGGCGGGGCTCGTGTCGTCCGCCGCCGGTTTTTCCGCGGCCTCGGCGGACGGGGCCGGCGTCGTCGAGCGCTACGACCGCTAGCCAGCAAGGCGCACCCGATCCCGTCCGTCTGGGCCCGCCGCCAGCGCGAACC
>NZ_JBEYVJ010000653.1:0-2774 GCF_040643935.1 Kitasatospora sp. NPDC047058
CTCGTCCCGCGGGTCGGCTTCAGCGGCGCCCAGATGGGCGCCGAGGTCGGCAAGCGCGCCGCCGACGAGTACAAGAAGGCCGGCTGGACCGCCGCCGACACCCGCGTCATCGCGGCCTGGAAGCAGGACGTGACCGTCTGCGGGGACCGGGTCAAGGCGGCCCGCGAGGCCTTCGGCACCGTCGCCCCCGGCGTCCAGACCATCGAGGTCGCCACCGACAACACCCCCACCGGGGCCCAGGACAAGGTCGCCGCGACCGTCACCGCCAATGCCGGCGTCAAGCACTGGGTGGTCTGGGGCTGCAACGACGAGAACGTGCACGGCGGCGTCACCGCGCTGCAGAACGCCGGCGTCAGCGCCGACAACGTGATCGGCGTCGGCCTCGGCGCCTACCTCGCCTGCAAGGACTGGAGCGGCGGCAAGCCCTCCGGCATGAAGGCCGCCCTGTTCATCAACGGCCGGGACGTCGGCGCGCTCGCCGTCCAGACCATGTACGACAAGCTCAAGAACGGCAAGGACATGCCCGCCGAGGCGTTCGCGAAGACCACCATGGTCGACCCCGCCGGCTGGAAGGGCGCCGGGGTCACCTGCAGCTGACCGGCCCTCACCACCCGGTCCTCACCCCTTCGGCGGCGCGCGGCCGTCCCGGTCCTTCCACCCGCGGACGGCCGCCCCGCTTCCCTGCCGCCCTGCCGCCCAGCCCCCCGCCGCCCAGCCCCCCGCCTCCCTGACCACCCTCCGACTCCCCGAGGAGACCCGGCCGTGAGCACAGCGCGCCGCCCGAACGCCGACCCCCGACCACCCACCGGCCCCGCGCCCGCACCCGGCACACCGGCCGCCGGCGCACCCGCAGCCGGCGCGCCTGTTGCGCCTGCCGGTCCGGGCCCGGACCGGCGCGGCACCGGCGTCGAGGGCGTCACCAAGCGCTTCGGATCCGTCCAGGCCCTGGCCGGCGTCACCCTCGACTTCCCGGCCGGCCAGGTCACCGCCCTGATGGGGGAGAACGGGGCCGGCAAGTCCACCCTGCTGAAGATCCTCACCGGCGACCACCAGCCCACCGAGGGCCGCGTCGTCCTCGACGGCAGGCCCGTCGACCTGCGCTCCCCGGCCCAGGCCAGGGCCCTCGGCATCCGGATCATCCCGCAGGAACCCGAGATCATCCCGCACGTCTCGGTCGCCGAGAACGTCTACGCCGGCGCCCTGCCCACGACCGCCGGCCGCCGCCTGGACCGCGCCGGACTGCGCCGCCGGATCACCGCCGACCTCGACCGGCTCGGCTTCGCCGGCGTCCTCGACCCCGACCTGCTCGGCTCCCAGCTGACCTCGGCCCAGCGCCAACTCGTCGAGATCATGCGCGCCCTGACCGGCGAGGCCAAGCTGATCGCCTTCGACGAGCCGACCTCCTCGCTCTCCGAGCACGAGGTCGACGCCCTGTTCGCCCTGGTCGGACGGCTGCGCCGGCAGGGCGTCGCCGTCGTCTACGTCTCGCACCGGATGCAGGAGATCTTCCGGCTCGCCGACCGGATCGCCGTCCTGCGCGACGGCGCCCTGGTCACCGTGCAGGACGCGCGCCGTACCGACGAGGGCGAACTGGTCCGCCAGATGGTCGGCCGCGACCTCTCGGCCCTGTTCGTACGCCGCACCGTCGCCACCGACCGCGTCGTCCTGGAGGCCCGCGGCGTCACCACCGACCACGTGCGCGGCGTCGACCTCACCGTCCGGGCCGGCGAGGTCGTCGGCCTCGCCGGTCTGATCGGCGCCGGACGCTCCGAACTCGCCCTCGCCCTGGCCGGCGACCTGCCCGTGCGCGGCGGCACCGTCACCCTCGACGGCCGGCCGCTGCCCACCGGCAGCCCCGGCCGGGTGATCCGGGCCGGTCTCGCCCTCGCCCCCGAGGAGCGCAAGGCCCAGGCGCTCTTCCTGCAGCGCTCCGTCCGCGACAACACCTCGATCGCCGTCCTGGAACGGCTGCGCCGCTGGCGGTTCGTCAAGCGCGGCGCCGAACGCGACCTCGCCGGGGAGTACGCCGAGCGGCTGCGGGTGCGCACCCCGTCGGTCGAGCACGAGGTCGGCAAGCTCTCCGGCGGGAACCAGCAGAAGGTCGTGCTCTCGCGCTGGCTGGCCCGCCGCCCCAAGCTGCTGATCCTGGACGAACCGACCCGCGGCATCGACGTCGGCGCGAAGGCCGAGATCTACCGGATCATCGCCGATCTCGCCGAGCAGGGCGTCGCCCTGCTGGTCATCTCCTCCGAACTGCCCGAACTCCTCGGCCTGGCCGACCGGATCGTCGTCATGCAGGGCGGGCGCGTCACCGGCGCACTGGACCGGGCCGACGCCACCGAGGAGGCCGTCCTCCAACTCGCCATGGCCGACGACATCACCGGCACGACTTCCTCCGGAGCCTCCTCATGACCACCGCCACCACCCCGCCGGCCCTCAAGGGCACGCCGCACGGCCGCCCGGCCCGCCCGCTCGCCCTGCTCGCCGGCGTCGGCGGCCAGAACCTCAGCCTGGCCGGCGCGCTCGCCGTGGTGCTGGCCGTCTTCGGGGTCCTCAACGACAACTACCTGAGCTGGACCAACATCCAGGTCATCGCCGAGGCCGCCACCATCACCGGCCTGCTCGCCGTGGTGCAGACCGTGGTGGTCATCTGCGGCGGCCTGGACATCTCGGTGGGCTCGCAGGCCGGCCTGGCCTCCGTGGTCAGCGCCATGGCCTTCACCTCCGCCGGCGGCAACGCCTTCGCCGGCATGGCCGCCGCGGCGGGCGTCGGC
>NZ_JBEYVJ010000654.1:0-2761 GCF_040643935.1 Kitasatospora sp. NPDC047058
CGGCCCGCGGGAGGCGGCCCGATGAGCACGCCCGGGTACGCCGGGCTCTGCGTCGTCGTGGTCGGCGGGTGGCTGGCGCTGTACCGGGTGCCGTTCAACGACCCGGCGCGGCGCCGCCGGACGGCGCTGTGGCTCGCCGGCCGGACCGGGCTGGGCCCGGAGGCCGCCTTCGCGGTGTTCGGCACGGTGGTGTACCTCGTGCTGGGCGCGCTGGCGCTGACCGCGCTGCTGGCGGCCACCCCGCTCAGCCTCCATCAGCTGGTCGGAGGCCGGCCCACGCCGACCATGGCGCTCGCCCTGCTGCTCGCCGTCCTCGGCACCTCCAGCGCCAACATCCTCTGCGTGTCACTGCTTTACCGGGCCGTCCCGCGGGTCGACGTCCCGGGCGAGATCGCCCGCGTCCAGTGGATCGCCTCGATCCTGGCCCTGCCCCGGCACTACCGGTGGATCATCCCGGCCGCCGCGGCCCTGTTCGAGGAGGTCCTCTTCCGCGGCGCGGTCCTGCTGGGGCTCGGCGCGCTCGGCGGCGGCTTCGGCGTCGCCCTCGCCGTCAGCACCTGCCTGTTCGCCGCCGGCCAGGTCGCCCTGGTCTCCACCCCGGTCCAGGCGTACGTGCTGGGCACGTCGAGTGTGACCCTCGGCGTGGTCGGCGGCCTGCTGACCGCGGCCACCGGCGGCGTCCTGCCCGCCCTGGCCCTGCACATGTCCTTCGCCGGCTTCTACACCCACCTCAGCGCCTCCGCGGGAGCGCGCACCACCCCCCGGAGGCTCCCTCTGTGACCGTGAACCAGCCGTCCGCCGTCCCGACGGTGGAGCCGGACGACGGCGCCGTCGTCCGGGTCGACCGACTGACCGTCACGTACGGCGCGTTCACCGCCGTGCGCGACGTCTCGTTCCGGATCCCTCCCGGGGAGGTGTTCGGGCTGGTCGGGCCGAACGGCGCGGGCAAGACCTCGATCGTCGAGGCGGTCGGCGGGCTGCACCGGCCCGCCCGGGACGGCGCGGTCTCGGTCTGCGGCCACGACCCCCGCACCGACCGCGAGGCCGTCACCCGCCTCGTCGGGATGCAGCTCCAGGAGTCGCAGTTCCCCAGCCGCGCCCGGGTGGGCGAGCTGTGCGAGCTCTATGAGGCGATCTACCGGGCGCCCGGGGCCTCCACCGCGCTGCTGGAGTCCTTCGGCCTCGCCGACCGCCGCCGCAGCCTCATCGCCGACCTCTCCGGCGGCATGCGCCAGCGGCTTGCGCTGGCTCTCGCCCAGATCGGCGACGTCCGGCTGGTCATCCTGGACGAGCTCACCACCGGCCTCGACCCGCACCAGCGCCGGGAGACCTGGCGTTCGGTGCTCGACCTGGCCGCGCGCGGCGTCGCGGTGCTGCTCACCTCGCACGCGATGGACGAGGTCGAGGCGCTCTGCGGGCGGGTCGGCGTGCTGCGGGCCGGCGAGCTGGTCGCCCTCGACCCGCCGGCGCGCCTGACCGAGGCGCACGCGGGCCCGTCCGCCTTCTCGGTCGACCTGCGCGCCGTCGCGGACGCCGGCGGGCCGGGGGCCGGAGCGAAGGGGGCCGACGGGAAGGGGGCCGGAGAGATCGGAGCCGGCGGGATCGAGCTGCGCCTCGACGGCCTCGGACTGACGAGGCTGCCCGGCGCCCCGGACCGGCTGGAGTACGCGGGGGCGTTCCCCGCCGACTACGACCGCATCGTGCGCCTCCTCGCCGACGCCGGGCTCCCGCCCTCCGCGGTGAGCCGCCGCACGCCGACCTTCGAGGACGCCTACCTCAACCTGGTCGGCGGCACCGAGCGGAAGGAGGCGGCCTGAGATGGCGACGCTGTGGCCGATCGTCCGGTTCGAGTCGCGCAGGATGCTGCGCAACTTCGCCCCGGTGTTCTTCGCCCTGGCCTTCCCGGTGCTGATGCTCTGCATGTTCGGCGGCATCTACGGCAACAAGCCGTCGGAGCAGTTCGACGGGCGGGGCACGGTGGACATGTCGGTGCCCGCCTACCTGGTCCTGGTGGTCTCGGTCACCGGGCTGATGAGCTTCCCGCTCGGGCTGGCCGAGTACCGCGACCGCAAGGTCCTGAAGCGCTTCCGTGCGACACCGGTCGACGCCTCCGCCTTCCTGGTCGCGCAGGGGCTGGTGAACATCGCACTGAGCCTGGCCGGCGCGTTCCTGCTGGTGGTGGCCGGGTACCTGTTCTTCGACCTCCACCTGCCGGGCTCCGCCGGCGCGCTCGCCGCGACGGCGGGCGCGCTGCTCCTCGCGACCCTCGCGATGTACGCGGTGGGCGGCGTGGTCGCAGCGGTGGCGCGGTCGGAACGGGTGGCGGTGGCCGTCGCCAACCTGGTCTACTTCCCGATGATCTTCCTCTCCGGGGCGACCATCCCGCTGCAGATCTTCCCCTCCGGCATGAAGGCGATCAGCGACGCCCTGCCGGCGACGTACGCGGTGAAGCTCCTCCAGCACGCCTGGCTGGACAGCGCCACCGACGTGGGGCTGGACCTCGGCGTGCTCGCGGGCGTCGTCGTGGCGTGCGGGGCCGCCGCCGTCCGGCTGTTCCGGTGGGAGTAGCCGTGACCGCCGCCCGTCCCCCGCTCGCCGAGCAGGTGCCCGCGACCGCCTTCCTCACCGCGCTCGCCCGCGCCGGGGCGACGGCCGGCCCGCGCGGCCTCCTGCACGACCCGTACGCCGAACGCTTCGCCGTCCACTGCCCGGCCGCCATCCGCCGCGTCACCCGGCACACCGCCGGGACGTCCTCGCTGGT
>NZ_JBEYVJ010000655.1:0-2760 GCF_040643935.1 Kitasatospora sp. NPDC047058
GTCCGCGGATCGAGATCAAGCTGGAGGAGCGGGCTCCGGCGGCGCGCTCCTGTGCGGTGGTGCTGATCGAGTCTTCACACCGGTCATCTCCGGCCCGCAATCGCTATTGTGTACAAGGACTGGCGTGGCCCCCGCGAGCACATAGTACGTGTGGAAGTCTGCGACCGTGAGGTTGTAGGTCAGGGCCTGCTGGTGATAGTTGCGTACACCGTTGACGGTGACTGCTGTCTCATCAGGCTGCTGCAGCCTCTCGCCGACCTGGAGCGAACTGGCCTCTTCCCACCGTCCGGAGGTGACACTCCAGAAGGGGTGGTGCCACGTGGTCGTGAGAGTCGCGTCTTGACCAGAGCCCGCGTTTGTCGAAGCCTGGCCATCCTGGAGGGACAGGTCGGTGAAGTCTTCGTCGTCAGGTGTTGTGACGGCGGCTGTCACGACCTTGGCGCCAGTAACTCCTGTCTGGGGGTCGCTGGCAACGACATCGTCGCCAATCTTCACCTGCTCGATTGGCTTCTGGTCGCCGTCAGCCATCAGTACGAGGGTGCCAGCGACGAAGCTCTCGCATAGTCGTGCCCTGGCCTTCGCGGAGAGGCCCATGAGCTCGCCCGGCCGGCCGCCCCGGGCAGCTACACCCGCAAATGAGCTGCCGACTGCGTTGGCGCTCTTCTCCATCGGAGAGAATCCGAAGGGCGTGTACAGGGGGTCACCGGACGCGCCATGGCCGGTCATCTGGCCTTCGAGCCTCGGTGGCGCCGTACCTCCACATCTGGAGCGCAGCCCAGTCGATAGTTCCGGTACCCGAGTTGTACTTCTTCAGCACTCGGATGAATTCGGCCTGGGTCGTGTTGTCGGTGGTCCGCACCTGGTCCTGGTGCTGGGCCATCTGTGCGGTCTTCAGGAAGGCGCTCATGGTGCGTTCTTCGAGAGACGCGCATGAGTTGTCGTGGCGGCAGTCGGTTGCGCCGTACCCGGTGCCGCTGTCGTTGCCGAGGTAGGACGGGACCTGGGCCGGCGGGCCCCAGGGGACGTCGTGGCCGCCGCCGCAGAGGATTCCTTCGCACAGCAGGCCGGTCGGGTCAGAGCCGTTGACCGGGTCGTTGTTGCTGTAGGCGTAGGCGTTCCACTGCTGGGGGTCGGTGGTGGCGAGGATGGGGTCGGGGCTGATGAAGCGGCCGGAGGTGGGGTCGTACTGGCGTGCTCCGAGGTTGGTGAGGCCGGTGGTGTCGTCCTTGGTTCCGCCGACGAATCCCTTGGTTCCGGCCCAGGCCGTGGTGGGGGGCTGGGTGCCGCGGGGGTTGCCGAAGGGGTCGGTGAGCCGCCGGGTGACGGTCATCTCGGTGTCGGTGTTGATCTGGACGCCGTTGGTGCCGTGGGGGTCGGCGGCCTGGATGAGGACGGTGCCGCCGCCGATGGGGGCGGTGACGCGGGTGTAGGTGAGGCCGCCGGACGCCGCGATGGAGCGGACGTTGCTCATGGAGCCGGTGGCGGTGTCGAGGGTGAGTTCGTCGGTGGGCAGGTTGAGGGTGGTCTTGCCGGGGTTGCGGCGGATGAGCTGGTTGCCGTCGGCGTCGTAGAGGTAGGTGGTGGCGCCGGCCTGGCCGGTCTTGGTGAGGGAGTCGAGCCTGTCCTCACTGTTCCAGGTCAGGGTGGTGGTGCCTCCTGTGTCGGTGATGGCGGTGGTGTTGCCCCGGGCGTCGTACTGGTAGCCGACGGCCTTGGTGCCTGCGGGGGAGGTGGTGGTGGTCTTCAGGAGGCCGTGGGGGCCGCCGGTGCCGCCGCCGGTGTTGGGGGCGGTGGTGGGGGTGTTGGTGCTCTTGTCGGCTCCGAAGGTCTGGGTGGTGGTGGTGTCGTTGCTGGTGTTTCCGGTGATGTCGTGCTGGACCAGGCCGGTGCGGTTGCCGGTGGCCTCGTAGCCGTAGGTGTTCCAGTACGGGGCGGGGCCGCCGACGGTGCGACCGCCTGGGACGGTGAGGGCCGGGCCGTTGCCGTTGTCGCAGCCGCCCACTCCGGGGACGGTGGTGGAGCTGCCGGTGCCGTGGCGTTCACCGGATGAGTCCGTCCAGTCGGCTGTGGTGTGGGTGCCGCCGGTGTCGGTCCAGGCGTTGGTCAGCCGGCCGAGGTGGTCGTAGGTGTAGCACTGCAGGTCGCGGTCACGGGCGTCCTGGAGGTCGGTTGCGGAGGTGATCCGTCCCGAGGCGGTGTAGGTGTAGGTGGTCTGGTCGGCGGATACCGTGCCGTTCTGCCGGTCGAGGAAGGAGTTGATGACTCGTCCGGTGGCCCAGTCGTACTGCTGGGTGGAGGCCACCTGGCTGCCGTAGTCGCCCACGGTGGTGCGGGTGACCCGGCCGAGTGCGTCGTAGTCGCGCTGGGCGACGATCTGCTGGGTGTAGTTGCTGTCGACGGTTGTGGGCAGGCCTGTGTCGGTGTAGGCGTAGCCGATGGTCTCGGCGGGCAGGCCGCCGGCGGCCGGGATCTTCATCTCCTTGAGTGATCCGAGGACGGCGCTGTAGGTGTTCCTGGTCGTGTAGGTGCCTGCGAGCGCGCCTTCGGCCGCCGGGATGGTGATGGAGGTCCCGCGTGGGCGGTAGGCGGTGTCGTAGCCGGTGACGGCTGTGGTGTAGGCGGCTCCGTCCGCTCCTCCGACGTAGCGGGTGGAGGAGGTCAGGTGTGAAGTTCCACCCTGGGGCTGGACACCTGGAGACTGGGACATGTGAGCCCAGAGGAAGCAGTTTCAGGTGGGAAGCAACAGCAACATGAGTAAGC
>NZ_JBEYVJ010000656.1:0-2753 GCF_040643935.1 Kitasatospora sp. NPDC047058
CGGACGACGTCGACGTCGCGGGTGCGCAGCAGCGGGCCCGGCGGCAGCTCCTCGCCCGCCATGAGTACGTCCGACCCGCAGCCGACCGAGGCGCCGGCGTCCGGCCCGCTGTCGGCCGACCCGCTGCCGGCCGAGGAACTGCCGCCGGGCCCGCTGCTGCGCACCCGCGACGTCGACGTCGTCCGCGACGGCCGCCACCTGCTGCACGGGATCACCCTGACCATCGAAGCCGGCCAGCACTGGGCGCTGCTGGGCCCCAACGGCGCCGGCAAGTCCACCCTGCTCGGCCTGCTCGGCGCGGTCTCCCACCCGACCCGGGGCGAGGTGGACGTCCTCGGCCGCCGGCTCGGCCGGGTCGACATCCGCGAGCTGCGCGCCCATCTCGGCCACGTCAACCCGCGCCACCCGCTGCGCTCGCCGCTGACCGTGCGCGAGGTCGTGCTCACCGGCACCCGCAACACCATCGAACCGGACCTGCACCGCAAGCCCTCCCCCGAGGAACTCGACCGCGCGGAGCTGCTGATCGGGACCCTCGGCATGGCCGCCGTGGCCGGATCACCGTGGACCACGCTCTCCCAGGGCGAGCGCGGCCGCGCCCTGATCGCCCGGGCGCTGATGCCCAGCCCCCGGCTGCTGCTGCTCGACGAGCCCGCCACCGGCCTCGACCTGACCGCCCGCGAGCTGCTGCTGGACAGCCTGGACCTGCTGCGCCACCAGCACCCGGAACTGGCCAGCGTGCTGGTGACGCACCACCTGGAGGAGCTGCCCGAGAGCACCACCCACGCGCTGCTGCTGCGCGAGGGCGGATGCGTGGCGTCCGGCCCGGTGGACGAGGTGATGACCACCGAGCTGATCAGCGCCTGTTTCGGCCACCCGATCCGGATCAGCCGGCACGACGGCCGCTGGACCGCCCGCGCGGCCGCCCGCCGTACACCGCGCGGGTGAAGCTGCTGGGGGCCGTTCGCCGCGCGCCGCGCGGGTGGGGCTGCCGCGGCGGCGGGACCGGGCGGGCCGGGACCTCTGCCGTGGGCCGGGGCCTCGCCGCCGTGTGACACGGGAGACGGCCGGGGTCAACCCCGCCGATCGGCGGGTCGTGGCCGGAAATGGTCGGTGGGCTGACGACATGCCGCTGCCAAGGCCGCCCCTCACCTGCACGGATCGTGAACGGGGGGCGGTGTAGACGGCGAAATCAGATATCCCTAAGGTATGCCTTAGCTAAGTGAGCGCGGGTGCCGGACTCGTCCGGTTCCCGTTCTCGTGCTCAGCCCTGCCCTGGTACCCCCTGCCTTCCGCTGGAGCCTGCATGTCCGCCCGTCGTTCCACCGCAGCCACGCTGCTCACCCTCGCTGTGGCGACCGCCGCGCTGGCCGGTTGCTCGCAGAAGAAGGACGACAAGGCCGCCGCCGACGCCGTGAAGGTGAACGCCACCGACACCGCCTGCGAGGTCTCGAAGACCAGCTTCCCGGCCGGCCACGTCGTGATCGACATCGACAACAAGGGCTCGAAGACCACCGAGGTCTACGTCTACGGCGCCGGTGACAAGATCATCACGGAGCGCGAGAACATCGGCCCCGGCACCAAGGCGACGATCAACGCCGAGATCAAGGCCGGATCCTACGAGATCGCCTGCAAGCCGGGCATGGTCGGCGACGGCATCCGCCAGAAGATCACCGTCACCGGTGACGCCTCCGCCGCGGCCGCCCCGGCCGACCCGCGCCTGACCGCCGCCGTCGACGCCTACCGCAAGTACGCCCAGGAGCAGGCCGACGCCACCATCCCGGCCGTCCAGGCCTTCGCCGACGCGATCAAGGCCGGCGACCTGGAGAAGGCCAAGTCGCTGTACGCGCCGTCGCGCACCGGCTGGGAGCGCACCGAGCCGGTCGCCGAGAGCTTCGGCGACGTCGACCCGAAGACCGACACCCGCGAGGACGGCCTGGAGGCCGGCCAGGAGTGGACCGGCTGGCACAAGCTGGAGAAGTCGCTCTTCGCCGACGCCAAGATCGGCGACGACGAGAAGAAGCTCGCCGACCAGCTGGTCGCGGACCTCAAGGACTGGCAGACGAAGATCCCCTCGGCGGAGATCACCGCGACCAGCATGGCCAACGGCGCCAAGGAGCTGCTGGACGAGGTCGCCACCGGCAAGATCACCGGTGAGGAGGACCGCTACAGCCACACCGACCTGGCCGACTTCGCCGCCAACGTCGAGGGCGCGCAGAAGGCCTACGAGCTGCTGAAGCCGGTCGCCTCCGAGAAGGACGCCGAGCTGGCCAAGACCCTGGACTCGGAGTTCGCCGCCATCCAGGCCCTGCTCGCCAAGTACAAGCAGGCGGACGGCACCTACACCTCGTACGACAAGGTGGCCGAGGCCGAGCGCAAGACCTTCTCCGACGCGGTGAACTCGCTGGGCGAGCCGCTGTCGAAGCTGGCCGCCGCGGTGGTCGCCAAGTAGCACCCGTCCGGCCGCCCGCCAGGGCGGCCGGAGCCACCGCACCACCCACCACCACACCGCCGTGGCGGCCCGAGCGGCTGTCACGGCATCCGTGAGTCCAGTACAGAGAAGGGCCCGCCCGCCGATGGACGCCGAGAACGCGCAGCAGACCGGAACTCCGGCCGGCACCGACGCCAGCACCACCGCCGCCACCGCCGCCACCGAGCCGGCCGGCCGCGGCCCGCTCAGCCGCCGTGCCGTGATCGGCTGGGCCGGGGCCGGGGTCGCCCTCGGCGCCGCCGGCGTCGGCTCGGTCGCCGCCGCC
>NZ_JBEYVJ010000657.1:0-2750 GCF_040643935.1 Kitasatospora sp. NPDC047058
CCCGGCGCCCCGGCAAGGACGTCGTCCAGCGACCAGTCCACGAACGGCGCCAACGCCTGCGCACACTCCGCCAGCCGCGCCGCGAACACCGGGCTGGCCTCGACCAGTTCCCGGCCCATCCCGACCCACTGCGACCCCTGACCCGCGAACGCGAACACCGTCCGCGCACCCGGCCGCGCCACACCCGAGACGACGGCACCGCTGGGCACCCCGGCGGCCAAGCTCTGCAGCCCCGACACCAGCTCGTCACGCCCGGCGCCCACCACCACGGCCCGGTGCTCGAACACCGACCGCGTCGTCGCCAGCGACCAGGCCACCTCGGCAGGAGCCAGCTCCGGCCGTGCGGTCGCCCAGTCGTACAGCCGCTCCGCCTGCCCGGCCAGCCCCTCGGCCGAGCGGCCCGACACCAGCCAGGCCCCGGCCGCACCGGACTCGACCACCTTGGCGACGTCGCCCCGGCCGTCGCTCCCGGGCTCGCCGGGCTCGGCGGCCGCGGGGGCCTCCTCCAGGATGACGTGCGCGTTGGTGCCGCTCAGGCCGAACGAGGACACACCGGCCCGGCGCACCCGGCCGTTGACCGGCCACGGCGCCGCCTGGGTCAGCAGCTCGACCTCACCCGCCGACCAGTCGACGTGCGGCGACGGCACCTCGGCGTGCAGGGTCCTCGGCAGCTGCTCGTGCTGCAGCGCCATGACCATCTTGATGACGCCGGCCACGCCGGCGGCCGCCTGGGTGTGGCCGATGTTGGACTTCACCGACCCCAGCAGCAGCGGGCCGTGCCCGCCGCGCTCCTGGCCGTAGGTGGCCAGCAGCGCCTGGGCCTCGATCGGGTCACCCAGCTTGGTGCCCGTGCCGTGCGCCTCGACCACGTCGACGTCCGCAGCCGTCAGCCCGGCGTTCGCCAGCGCCGCACGGATCACCCGCTGCTGCGAGGGGCCGTTGGGGGCGGTCAGACCGTTGGACGCACCGTCCTGGTTGGTCGCGCTGCCGCGCAGCACCGCGAGCACCTGGTGCCCGTTGCGCCGGGCGTCCGACAGGCGCTCCACGACGAGCACGCCCGCACCCTCGGCGAAGCCCATCCCGTCCGCCTGCGCGGAGAACGCCTTGCAGCGGCCGTCGGTCGCCAGCCCGCTCTGCTCGCTGAAGCCGACGAAGCCCTCGGGGCTCACCAGGATGGTGACGCCGCCGGCCAGGGCCATCGAGCACTCGCCGGAGCGCAGGGCCTGGGCGGCCATGTGCATCGCCACCAGGGACGACGAGCACGCCGTGTCGACCGTCACCGCCGGGCCTTCGAGCCCGAGCGCGTAGGACACCCGGCCGGACAGCACGCTCGTCGCGTTGCCGGTGATGAGGTGGGCCATGCCCTCGATGTCGGCGCCGTAGCCGTAGCCGGAGGTGTACCCGCCGACGAAGACGCCGGTCGCGCTGCCGCGCAGCGACTCCGGGTCCATGCCGGCCCGCTCCACGGCCTCCCAGGACAGCTCCAGCAGCAGCCGCTGCTGCGGGTCCATGGCCAGCGCCTCGCGGGGGCTGATGCCGAAGAAGCCGGCGTCGAACCCGCTCATGTCCTGGACGAACCCGCCGGCCTGGACGTACGAGGAGTTGCCGAGGGCCTCCAGGTCCCAGCCGCGGTCGTCCGGGAAGCCGGAGATGCCGTCCCCGCCGGAGGCCAGCAGGGCCCACAGCCCGTCGGGGTCGACCACGCCGCCGGGGTAGCGGCAGGCCATGCCGACGATCGCGATCGGCTCGTCGGCGGCGATCGTGGCGGGCACGGCGGCCGGCGCGTCGGCGCCGTCCGGCACGGCCCCCAGCAGCTCCGCCTCCAGGTAGTCGGCGAGCGCGGCCGTGGTCGGGTAGTCGAACAGCAGGGTGGCGGGCAGCCGCAGGTCCGTGGCGGAGCTGAGGTCGTTGCGCAGCTCCACCGCGGTCAGGGAGTCGAAGCCGAGTTCGCTGAAGGCGCGGTTGACCTCGACCGTGTCGGGCGACGGGTGGCCGAGCACGTGCGCGGCCTTGGCCTGGACGAGTTCGGTCAGCACCCGGCGCTGCTCGGCGCGGCTCATGCCGGCCAAGCGGCCCGCCAGGTCCAGCTCGGCCGGTGCGGCCGGGACCTCGGCCAGCATCGCGGCCAGCCGGTGGATCTCCGGCAGGTCCCGCATCAGGGGGACCTGCAGCAGGCTCGCGGCCGACTGCGGCGCCGCCAGGATGACGGACCAGTCGATGTTGGTCACCGTCAGCACGGTGTCGCGGCAGTCCAGCGCCTCGCCCAGCGCCCGGACCGCGAGGTCCGGGTCCATCACGCCTTCCCACTGGTTGCGGGCCAGCCGCTGCCGGGCCGCCTCGGAGCCCTGGGCGACACCGGCCGCCCACGGGCCCCAGGCCACGGCGAGCGCGGCCAGGCCGCGGCTGCGCCGGTTCTCGGCCACGGCGTCCAGATAGGCGTTCGCCGCACCGTAGTTGGCCTGGCCCGGGCCGCCGGTGGTGGCCACCACGGAGGAGAACAGGACGAAGGCGTCCAGGTCCAGGTCCGCGGTCAGCTCGTCCAGGTAGGCGGCGCCGGCGGCCTTGGCCGCGAGCACCGACTCCAGCCGGGCCGCCGAGAGGCCGTCGATCACGCCGTCGTCGAGCACCGCCGCGGTGTGCACCACCGTGCCCAGCGCGGGGCCGCTCGCGGCGATCCGGTCCAGCAGCCCGGCCAGGTGCGAGCGGTCGGCCGCGTCGCAGGCCACCACGTCCACGCCGGTGCCCCGGGT
>NZ_JBEYVJ010000658.1:0-2745 GCF_040643935.1 Kitasatospora sp. NPDC047058
CGGCGCCCGTGTCGGTCGGCGGGATGTCGAGGGCCTGCCAAATCTCCTGGTCGTCGTCGAACGCTGCGCCTTGGCCGGGGCCGCGGTTGCGCATGCCGCCTCGGTCGCGGGCGGGCTCTCCTCGGCGGCGGCGTCGGCCGCGGCCTCCGCCGCCGCGTCGGCGGAGGCGGCAGCCTCCTCGGCGATCGCGAGCGTCAAGGGCGGGCTGGACGCCAAGGGCGACGTCACCACGGGCGCCGTGAACATCGCTTCGGGCGGCAAGGCCGAGGTGCCGCTCACCGTCACCAACCACGGGCAGCAGTCGAACCGGTACGTGATCCAGGTCAACTTCACCGACGGCTCCGGCAACGTGCTGGACGTGACGGTGGTGTCCGTTCCGGACGTGGCGGCCGGGCAGTCGGCCCAGGCCACCGCGCGCAGCAACCGGGACCTGACCGGCACGGTCAAGGCCGACGTGGCCACCGCCGTGCGCTACTGAGCCGCAGGCCGGCGGGGGTGCGGCGGGAGCGGGTGAACCTTAAGCGCGGCTCAAGGCTCAACATCACCCCTTGACGGGGTAGTTGGTCTAGTCCATTTTAGTGCCCAGGTGCAGGGAGCCCCTGAACCGGCGTCAACGGCCCAGGCCGCGGGCGCCGGTTCGGCATATCCCGGCGCCCTCAGAAGGCATGTTCCCGCTCGATTCCCTTCCGCTGTTCTGTCATGCCCTGGTCGTGCGGCCCCACCCCGCACGAGCCCCCCGGGGCGGCGGAATCCCCCACAACCAGGAGTCACGCACCCATGCTCCGTTCACGCATCGAAAGGGCCGGGAGTCCGGCCCAGGAGGGCGGCCGCCGCCGGCGCCCGAAGAGCCTGGCCGCCGTCGCGGTCGGCACGGCCGCCTCCCTGCTGCTCGGCGCGGGCCTCGCCCTCTCCGGCGGCGCCCCGGCCAGCGCCGCCGTCACCAACAGCACCGGTGCCCCCGCCACCAGCGGTGGCATCAAGGTCGCCTACTTCGACCAGTGGTCGATCTACGCGAACGCGTACTACCCCAAGACGATCCAGGACACCGGCGTCGCCGGGAAGCTGGACTACCTGATCTACTCCTTCGCCAACATCCACCCGACCGACCTGGGCTGTTTCGAGGCCACCAAGGCCGCCAACCAGGACGACAACAACCCGAACGCCGGCGACGGCGCGGGCGACGCCTTCGCGGACTACCAGAAGAGCTTCGGCCCGGACATCGCGGTGGACGGCGTCGGCGACGCCTGGGGCCAGCCGATCGCGGGCAACTTCAACCAGCTGAAGAAGCTGAAGGCGAAGAACCCCAACCTCAAGATCCTGATCTCGCTGGGCGGTTGGACCTACTCCAAGTACTTCTCGGCGGCGGCCGCCACGGACGCCTCGCGCAAGCACCTGGTCTCGTCCTGCATCGACATGTTCATCAAGGGCAACCTGCCGGCGGACGCCGGCTACGGCGGCCCGGGCTCGGCGGCCGGCATCTTCGACGGCATCGACATCGACTGGGAGTACCCGGGCGGCGGCGGCCACACCGGCAACCTGTCCAGCCCGAACGACAAGCAGAACTTCACCCTGCTGCTGAAGGAGCTGCGCGAGCAGCTCGACGCCCAGGGCAAGGCCGACGGCAAGACCTACGCCACCGCGGCGGCGGTCGGCGCCGGCCAGGACAAGATCCGGAACGTCGAGACCGACAAGATCGGCCAGTACCTGACGTTCCTGGACATCATGACCTACGACATGCACGGCGCCTGGGACGCCAAGGGCCCGACCAACCACCAGGCCCCGATCTACTCCGGCCCGGACGACCCGATGACCCCGGCCGCGCCGGGCCACGGCAAGTACTCGGTCGACGCCGCGATCAAGGCGTACACCGCCGGCGACGCCGACTACGGCATCCCGGGCGGCTTCCCCGCCAAGAAGATCAACGTGGGCGTCCCGTTCTACTACCGCGGCTGGACCGGCGTCCAGAACAACGGGAAGAACGGCCTCTTCCAGCCGGCCACCGGCCCGGCCGCCGGCGCCTCGATGTCCGGCAGCGTCCCCGGCATCCAGATGTACAAGGAGCTGGCGGGCTTCGTCGACAACCCGGCGAAGACCTTCTGGGACGACACCGCGAAGACCACGTACTTCTACGACGGCACCACGTTCTGGACCGGTGAGGACGCCCGCTCGATCCAGGCCAAGGTGGACTACGCCCACTGCAACGGCCTCGGCGGCTCCTTCGCCTTCTCGCTGTACGACCTGGGCACCAGGACGGCGCTGTTCGACAAGATGGTCGAGGCCACCAACGGGTCCGCCGCCGGCTGCCCGGCCGCGCCGACCACGCCGCCCACCACGCCGCCCACGACTCCTCCGACCACGCCGCCGACGACGCCGCCGACGACGCCGCCCACGACGCCGCCGACCACCCCGGCCGGCTGCGCCGCGGCCCCGGCCTGGGACTCGGCCACCACCTACGCGACCGCGGGCACCAAGGTCTCCTGGAAGGGCCACTACTACACCAACAAGTGGTGGACCAAGGGCGAGGACCCCACCACCACCGGCCAGTGGGGCGTCTGGACCGACAACGGCCCCTGCTGACCCGCTGAACGGAACCACTGAACCGAACCGCTGAACCGAACCACTGAACACCCGGGGGCCCGACAGGCCCCCGCACCGGACGCGGGCGGGCCCCCGCGCCGGAGGGTACGGGCCCGGGCCGCCCCGCCGGCGCGGCCGGCCCCCCCCCCCCCCCCCCCCCCCCGCCAC
>NZ_JBEYVJ010000659.1:0-2739 GCF_040643935.1 Kitasatospora sp. NPDC047058
CGGGAAGGCGGACCGGACCACCGGCGACAGCCAGTCGGACGGTCCGGCGACCACGGCCTTGGCGGCCGCGGTCAGCGGGTCTATTCGGCGCCGCATCGCCGCCGCCAGGAACGCCGCCGCGGGCTGGGCGGACAGCGGCCGCGTCGCCATGCTCGCGCCCGGCTTCCTGACCTGGCTGCACGGCATCCCCGGCACGGACGGCGTCGTTCCGTACGCCCGGGCCGCGGCCGTCGCCGAGCGGAACTCGCCGGCCCTCCAAGCCTTCCGGAGGCTTCCCGAGACCCTCCGGGCCAACCTCTGGCGACACCTGGAGGAACCGCCCGCGCCGACCGCAGGCCCGTCGGCCGCCGACACCGTCCTCGCCCCGTCCGTCCGGATCGTCCGCGGCTTCTTCGACACCTACCTGCAGTTCTACGCACTGCACACGCCGCGGCGCGACTGCCGCCAACTCGTCGCGCGGCTCGGCGACGCCGTCCGCCGCGACACCTGGGACGACCGCACCCTCGAACGCCATCTGACCCGGTGTCCGCACTGCGCCCGCGCCCGCGCCGAGCTCACCGCCGTCCACACCTGGCAGCGGCCCGTGCTCCTCGAAGCACTGCTGTTGTGGACGGGGGACGACCCCGGGCCGGGCCCGGAGCCCGCCGCGACCACGCCGGCCCCCGCGACCGCCGCCCGGCCGGCCGCACGGCCGCCCCTGCCCGTCCACGTCCTCCGGGACGCTCCGCAGCAGGCCGCGCCCGGCGCCGCCCGCCCTCGACCACGGCCTTCCGACAAGACCTTCATGATCGGTCTCCTCCTGCTCGGCGTCGTCACCGTGGCGGCGGCGGCCGCTGCCGCGCCGAACCGTCCCGCCCCGGCCGCGGCGGCCGCACAGCCGACACCGCCGCCGGTCCCGACCGCGGCTCCACCCTCGGTCCGGCCGGTGGACCCGCCGTCGACCCAGCCCTCCGTGCCCCCCTCACCCACGGCCCCGCCGACGCCGGCCCCCTCCTCGCCCGCACCCGGCCGGTCCGCCCCGGCCGGGGCCTCCACGCCCTCGCCCACCGGCCCGCCCACCGGGCTCCGCCTCGTCAACCTCCGCACCGGCCTGTGCGTCAGCCCCGGTACCGGTGAGGGCGCCGGCCTCCGCCTGGCGACCTGCACCGGCGGCGACGCACAGCGCTGGCAGTTCCTCGGCGGCAACGGCGACGGGCTCTACCGGATCCGCAACACGGCCGGCGGCCGCTGCCTGGACGGGACCACCGACGGCGGCAACACCGTCGGCGTCGTCCTGCGGGAATGCCGCACCGACCGACGGGAGCAGCTCTGGACGGTCGCCCCGGACAGGAACTCCGCCGGGTTCCGCCTCCACTTCGCCCCACGGGTCACGTCCAGCGACTACGGCGACCACCTGCTCGGGCCCGGTGACATCTGGCCGGGCCCGGCCAAGGACGGCTCGCCCCTCGTCCACCAGCCCAACTACTACGACAAGGACGACTTCCTCTTCACCGCGGACTGACCGCGAGCCGACCCTCCCCCCGGGCACCCACCGCCGGGCCGGCCGGTCCCGGGGGCGGGACGGGGTGTCCGCCCCGGCCTGCCCGGCCTCTAGGCTCGGGGCGACACCGATCGAGGAGAGGGCGCACGCGCGTGGGCAGCTGGGAGAAGGCGCTGGACGCGGCCGGGATCGACGACCCCGGACTGCGCGAGGACTACAGCCGGCAGCGCCGACAGGTGACGCAGTACAAGCGGGAGGCCGTGCTGGCCGCCGGGCTTCTCCTGCCGGCCCGGCTCGTGCCGCACGTGATCGCGGCCACCGCCTACATGCACCGCACCGACAGCCTGCTCGACAGCGGCCCGCTCGACGACCGGAAGGCGGCGTACGCGCACTGGGAGCAGACCGTCGCCGACGGCCTCGCCACCGGTGCGACCGACGACCCCGAGCTGCGCCCGCTGCTGAACACCGTCGCCGCGCACCCCGCCCTGCGCGACCGCGCACTGGAGCACCTCGCCGGGGCCGTCACCGACCTCGACTTCGCCGGATTCGCCACCGAGGCCGACTACCAGCGCTACGTGGACGGCTACTCGCTGCCGGCGTTCATGGTCGTCGCCACCCTGCTCGGCCCCGACGGCGACCAGACGGCCTACCGGGCCGCCTGCCGCACCTTCATCGACGCCGGCCAGCGGCTCGACTTCGTCACCGACCTCGCCGAGGACCTGGCCGACGGCCGCCTGACGATCCCCGAGCAGACCCTGCGCCGGCACGGGGTCACCCGGGCCGATCTGGAGCAGGCCCGTGACCTCCCGGCCGTCCGCGCGATGATCACCGACCAGCTCGACCGGGTCGACCGCACCCGCGCGGAGGGCCGCGCCGTGGTGGGTCTCGTCCCGCCCGCCCACCGGCCCATGGTCCGCTGCCTGATCGGCCTGGACGAACTGACCAGCGCCGCCGCCCGCTCCGACGGCCCCGCCCTGCTGCGCCGCCCGGCCGGCCCGTCCAAGCCCGCCGCCCTCCGCCTGCTCGGCCGCGAGTACCTCCGGGCACGCCGCGTGAACCGCTGAGCGTCCGCACCCCACCGCAGGGCCCCGCGGCTCCCGGCCCCGCGGTTCCCGGCAGACCCGGCAGACCCGGCAGACCCGGCAGACCCGGCAGACCCGGCAGACCCGGCAGACCCGGGCGGGGACGACATTGACGGCTCGCGTCCCCATCTGTCCCCGGACATGCAAAGGCCCCCGGTGCTCGAACACCGAGGGCCC
>NZ_JBEYVJ010000660.1:0-2737 GCF_040643935.1 Kitasatospora sp. NPDC047058
CGTCGCCGCGCCCGCGCCCGGCAGTACCGCGGTGAGTGTGGCGGCGGCAGCCGCGACGAACAGCCTGATCAGGAACCTGCGCATGACTTCTCCACTCCGCTCAGCAGGTGAGGTTGGTGCCGGGGGAGGTGCCGAGGATCTGTGCGAACCGCTGGTACAGGTTGACCCTGTCCTGCATCTCGGCGGTGTTCCTGCCGTTGCATTCCACGGCGCCGTTGATGCTGCGGATCGTCTGACCGAATCCGGCGCCGGTGACGATCGCCTGGTGGGCCGTCATGGAACCGGGCCCGTTCTGGGTGTTCCAGTACCAGAGTGCGGTCTTCCAGGAGACCTGGGGATCGGTCTGCACCAGGCTGGGGTGGTGGAGCAGGTCGATGTGCAGGGCATCCCCCGCCGCCTTGTAGTTGAAGTTCCAGCTGAGCTGGAGCGGCCCTCGCCCGTAGTAGGCCGCGCGTCCCGCCGGACACCCGTAGGGCCGGGAAGTGTCGCAGTACGTCGGATAGTTGGCGGTGTTCTGCTCCACCGTGTAGCGCAGGCCGCCGGTCTCATGGCTGACGTTCGCCAGGAAGGCCGCCGCCTCCCGCCGCTTGAGCGCATCGTTCCCGGTGTGCGCGAAGCCGGGGTAGGCGCTCATCGCACCCACCAGTGCCTCGTAGGTGTAGAACTGGTTCTTGTTCGGGAACATCCTGCCGAACTGGGCCTTGCTCACGACGAAGCCGGCCTGGTCCGCCGCCGTCGCGTCCGCCGGACCGGTCGTCGACTCGGCCGAAGCGGAGGCGGAGGCCGGTGCGGAGGTGGCGGCGGAAGCCGAGGCTGGCAGGGCGATCGCCGATGCGGCCACCGCTGCCGCGGCGATCCTCAGGGCTGAGCGTCGAAGGGACATGCCTGACTCTCCTTACGGGGTGACGTGACGGGTTTCCGGACGGGCACGGAAGGCCGCCGGTCGCGCAGCGGTGACCGTGCCCGGGCCGTCGGACGATCCTCCGGCGGCGGATCCGCGGAGACATCCGTGAGCCTCACTGAGATTCCGGGGCGCCGTGCGTGGTCGGGCCCGTGCGCCTCGGTGTCCCGGCGTGACGCGCACGACGTTTGGCACCCCACCCGGCCCGGTTAGGTCATGTACATGATAATTCGGCAGATGGCCGGAGTGACCGGACGAGACGTCGAACGAACCGTGCTGGAGGCCCTGGTCACCGATGTCGCGGCCGGCCGTGGGAGCAGCCTGCTGGTCGAGGGCGAACCGGGCATCGGCAAGTCCGCGTTGCTCGCCGCCCCGCTCGCAGCGGCCGAGGCCGCCGGATGCGAGGTGCTGTTCGGGCACTGCGACGAGCTGGCGCAACGGCTTCCGCTTGCGGCCATGGCGCAACTCCTCGGCGTGCACCCGCGTCCGGCCGACTCCCGGCGCGCGCAGGCCGCACCGTCCCGTCGACGGCTGCGGACCCGGGCGGGCCGGGACGTGCACCTCCTCGTCGCCGATCCGGTGGGGGCCGCCACCGAACAACTGCTCGCCCATGTCGACCGGTTGTGCGCGTCCGGACCGGTGGTCCTGGCGCTGGAGGACCTGCACTGGGCCGACGAGGCGACCCTGCTGATGTGGCGCCGCCTCTGCCGGACCTCGGTCCGGCTGCCGCTGCTGGCCATCGGGACCTGTCGGCCGGTACCGCGCCGGCCGGCCCTGACGCGGCTGCGCCGGGAGCTCCGGCCCCAGGGCGGACGGGTGCTCTCGCTCGACCGCCTGAGTGAGGCGGACGTGGCGGAACTGGCGGGTGCGCTGGCCGGCGGGAACCCCGGGCCGCGGCTCGCCGCACGCCTCAGGTCGGCGGCCGGAAATCCTCTGTACGTCCGGGAGTTGCTGGACGCCCTGGTGCGCGGCGGAGCCCTGCACCGCACCGCCGGCACGGTGGAGCTGCCCGCGGACGGCCGCGACACCGGGGAGCTCCAGGCGCTGACGGACGTGGTCGCGGACCGACTGGCCGGTCTCTCGGCCGGGGCCCAGCAGGTGCTGCGCATCGCCTCCCTGCTCGGGCCGGAGTTCTCGACGGCGGATCTGACGGCCGTGACGGGAGGCGACGGCCTTGTGACGGACGGCCTTCCGCAGGGCGGCCTTCCGACGGGCGGCACTCTGACGGGCGGCCTCATGACGGTGGTCGAGGAGGTACTGAGCGCCGGCGTGCTGGAGTCGGCCGGTGCCCGGCTGCGGTTCCGCCACGCCCTTCTCAAGGAGGTGCTCTACGAGGCCATGCCCTCCGCCCTGCGCGCCGGGCTCCAGCGGCACGTGGCACAGGAGCTGATCGCCGCCGGGGCGCCGGTGGAACGGGTGGCCGAGCTGATCCTCCCGGCCGTCCGGGAGGCCGACGGCTGGGAGTGGGAGTGGCTCGCCGACAACGCGGCGCGACTGGCCGAGCGGGCCCCGGCGATCGCCGCCGAGCTGCTCGAACACGCCCTGCGGCAGCCGGACGCGGACTGTCCGAGGCGCCACGTGCTGGCCGGCCGGCTGGCGGCGCTCTACTTCCGCACCGGCCCCGTCGACCGCGCGGAGGAACTGGCCCGGAGCATTCTGCTGGAGACCTGCGACCGCGAACTCGTCGGCCGGGCCAGGTGGCTGCTCACCAGCATCGCGCTGCGGGCCGGCCGCTACCAGGACGTCGAGGCGAACTGGCGCGCGGCCCTCGGCGACCCACGGCTCGCGCCGCGCTGGCGCGCGAGGCTGCTGGCCCTGCTCGCGCTCGCCCGGGGC
>NZ_JBEYVJ010000661.1:0-2736 GCF_040643935.1 Kitasatospora sp. NPDC047058
GGCCGGCTGGGCCGCGCCCGCGGTGAGCGACTCCAGGGCGGCCAGGTAGCCGTCGACGAAGCCCTCGACGACGGCGGGCTTGATCCGGCCGGGGTCGTGGCAGACGTCCAGCCGCAGCACGCCCTCGAACTGGTCCTGGTGGACGTGCACGGTCATCGGGAAGCTGGTCAGCTCGAAGTACCGGGCGCCGTCGATCCGGACGCCGCCGTCGGCCGGTGTGCCCTGGCCGGCCGGGGAGCCCCCGCCGTCCTCGGCGTAGGCGTGGAAGTCGGTGTAGTTGAACACCACGTCGAACTGCGGTCCGCCGCAGAGGCGTTCGATCTCCGCGAGCGGGAGGCGCCGGTGCGGGACGATCGCCCGCTCGGTCGCGAACACCGCGCCGACCAGCTCCGGTCCCGGCGTCTCCGGCACCTCGACGGGGAACGGCAGGGTGTTCAGGAACAGGCCCACCATCTCGGTACCGCCCGGGAGTTCGGGGCGCCCGTGGCCGACCACCCCGGTGATCAGGCGGGCGCCGCCGGTGAGGTCGGCCAGCGCCGCGCAGTGCGCCGCCAGGTGGACCGACTTCGCCGGCACGCCGAACTCGGCGGCGAACCGCCGTGCCCGGTCGGCGAGTTCGGCCGGGACGGTCCGTTCGACGGTGGCCGTCTCGATCGAGCCGTCCGGCTGCGGACCGGCCGGCCGGGTGACGGGGAAGCCGGCGAGCAGCCGCTGCCAGGCCTCCCGGTCCGCCGCGCCCGCCAGGCTGGCCCGCTCCAGCGCCACGTACGTGCCGTAGCCGGGCTCGGCCGCCGCGTCGGCGGGTTCCGGGCGGCCCGCGAGCAGGGCCGCGTACCGGCGGCGGATCCCGGCGACCACGAGGGCCACGCTCCAGCCGTCCAGGATCAGGTGGTGGAACGAGACGCCGAGGTTCAGCCCGTCCGGGCCCCGCAGGTGGACGCGGAAGCGCAGCGGCGGGCGGGAGAGGTCGAAGGGCAGGAGCTTCTCCTGCTCGACCCACTCCGCGACCGCCCGGTCCTGCTCCGCCCGGTCGAGACCGGTCAGGTCCGTGACCTCCACCGCGACGTCGGCCCGCGCCGAGACGATCTGCAGCGGCTCGCCGTACTCGTCCAGGTCGAAGCGGGAGCGCAGCTGGGGGTGGCGGGCGACCGTCGCGGCGACGGCCTGGCGGAGCAGCTCGGGCCGGGCCGGGCCGGTGAACTCGTAGTCGAAGATGTCGTGGTAGACCGGCGAGTCCTCGTCGAGCAGCGAGTGGTAGATCATGCCGGACTGGAGCCTGGTGAGTGGCCACGCGTCCTCGGCGTCGGCGGGCAGCAGGCTCCGGTCGGCAGGGGAGAGCAGCGCGAACGGTTCCGCCGGGGCCGCCGCCGGGGCGTCCGGGTCGCGCTCGGTCAGCGCCGCGGCGAGTCCGGTGACGGTGGGGTGGGCGATCACGTCGCGCAGGTCGACGGCCCAGCCGGCCTCGCGCAGCCGGGCGGCGACCCGCAGGGCGAGGATGGAGTCGCCGCCGAGGGCGAAGAACCGGTCGTCGGCGCCGACCGCCGGCACGCCGAGGACCTCGCGCCAGACCCGGGCCACCTCGTGCTGGCGGACGCCGTCGAGCTGCGCGGCGGTGCGGTCCGCCGCGCCGGCGGCGACCGGGTCGGGCAGGGCGCGTCGGTCCAGCTTGCCGTTCGGGGTGGTCGGCAGGTCGGGCACGGTGACCAGGTACTGCGGGACGAGGAACTCGGGCAGCCGGCCGCGCAGCGCGGACCGCAGGCCCTCCGGGTCGAGGGCCGGCGCGACGGACCCGTCCGCCCCTTCGGTGTCGGCCTCGGCCGGGACGATGTACGCCGCCAGCGCCTGGGCGGCGCCGGTGGTGTGCACGACGACGGCGGCGTCCTTGACCCCGGGCAGGCCGCGCAGCACCGCCGCGACCTCGTCCGGTTCGACGCGCAGCCCGCGCAGCTTGACCTGGTTGTCGATGCGCCCGAGGTACTGGATCTGCCCGTCGGGCAGGAAGCGCGCGAGGTCGCCGGTGCGGTAGAGCCGGGCGTCCGGTCCGGTGCCGTACGGGTCGGTGACGAAGACCTTCGCGGACAGCTCGTCGCGCCGGTGGTAGCCGGCCGCCACGGCCACCCCGCCGATGCACAACTCGCCCGGCACGCCGACGGGCTGGAGCGTCAGGTCGCGGTCCGTCACGTACAGCCGGACGTTGGCGATCGGCTTGCCGATCGGCACGACCTGGCCGGGGTAGTCCAGGGTGCACGGCCAGTGCGACACGTCGATCGCGGCCTCGGTGGGCCCGTACAGGTTGTGCAGTTCGCAGTCGAGCGCCCCGGCGAACACCTCCAGCGTGCGGCGCGGCAGCGCCTCCCCGCTGCACACCACCCGGCGCAGCGAGCCGCAGTGCTCCGCCAGCTCCTCGGCCTCCAGGAAGACGTTCAGCATCGAGGGGACGAAGTGCACCGTGGTGACCCGGTGGTCGCGGATGGTGCGCTTCAGGTACTCCGGGTCCCGGTGGCCGCCGGGCTCGGCGACGACGATCGCCGCGCCGGTCATCAGCGGCCAGAAGAACTCCCAGACGGACACGTCGAAGCTGTACGGGGTCTTCTGCAGGACCTTGTCGTCGCCGGTGAGGCCGAACGCGTCCTGCATCCAGAGGAGCCGGTTGGCCAGCGAGTCGTGCCGGTTGATCACGCCCTTCGGCTGCCCGGTGGAGCCCGAGGTGTAGATCATGTAGACCGGCGAGTCCGG
>NZ_JBEYVJ010000662.1:0-2729 GCF_040643935.1 Kitasatospora sp. NPDC047058
GGACCCGCGGGTGGCCCTCGCCGCCAACCCGCCGCTGCCGCAGAGCGCTCCCCCGGCGCCGCCCGCCGCCGCCCCCGCCTCGCTCACCAAGGTCACCCTGGACAAGGGCCGGGTGAGCCTGACCAAGGGCGGCTCGGTCTCGCTGGAGAAGAACGGCAAGCCCTTCCTCTCCTCGGTCCGGATGGGCCTCGGCTGGGAGCCGGCCGGCCGCGGCCGCAACATCGACCTGGACGCCTCCTGCATCGCCTTCGACGCCCGGCGCGAGAAGCTGGACACCGCCTGGTTCATGAAGCTGGGCATCTTCAACGGCGCCGTCGCCCACTCCGGCGACAACCTCACCGGCCAGGGCGGCGGTGACGACGAGTCGATCACCGTCCACCTCGACGGCCTGCCGCCGGAGGTCTCCGGCCTGGTGTTCGTGGTGAACTCCTTCTCCGGCCAGAAGTTCACCGAGGTCAAGAACGCCTACTGCCGCCTGGTGGACGCCGGTTCGGAGCAGGAGCTGGTCCGCTTCGACCTCACCCAGTCCGAGCCGCACACCGGTGTGGTGATGTGCAAGCTGGTCCGCCAGTACTCCGGCGAGTGGGTGATGACCGCGGTCGGCGAGTACGTCGACGCCAAGACCGCCCGCGCCATGGTCAAGCCGGCCGCCTCGATGCTCTGACCGGGCCCGCAACGGCCGGGTGCCGGGAAATCGCCTGGATTTCCCGGCACCCGGCCGCCATGCTGTGCGGATGCTGATCAGGGAAGCCACCGCCGAGGACTGGCCCGCCATCTGGCCGTTCTTCCACCACATCGTCGCCGCCGGGGAGACCTTCACGTTCCCGCTCGACCTGGACGTCGAGCAGGGCCGGGGCTGGTGGCTGCTCCCGGCCCCGAACCGCACGGTGGTCGCGGTGGACGAGGCGAGCGGCACCGTGCTCGGCACCGCCAAGATGAACCGCAACCACCAGGGCAACGGCTCGCACATCGCCAGCGCCAGCTACATGGTCGACCCGGCGCACTCCGGCCGCGGCGTCGGCCGCGCCCTCGCCGAGTACACCCTCGACTGGGCCCGCCGGGCCGGCTACCGCGCCATGCAGTTCAACGCCGTGGTCGCCTCCAACGAGCACGCGGTGAAGCTGTACGAGTCGCTCGGCTTCACCGTCATCGGCACCCTCCCCGAGGGCTTCCGCCACCCCGTCCACGGCTACGTCGGCCTGCACGTCATGCACCGCGCCCTCTGAGGACCACCCGCCCGCGCGACTACTCCTCGATCGCGCCGCCGACCCGCCGCAGGTGCTGCCGGAAGCTGTACGACGGGTCGGCCGCGCGCCGCTCCAGGTAGTCGTCGAACGCGGTCTGCCGGCGCAGCGTGTCGCCCGCACGGATCCGCTCCGCCTGCGCGCGCTCGGTCCGGGCGATGGCGGCGGCGGTCTCCAGCACCTCGTCCAGCCGCGCGGCGGGGACGAACAGCACGCCGTCCGCGTCCGCGAACACCGCGTCCCCGGCGCTCACCAGGTGCGGCCCGAACCGCGCGGTGGTCAGGGCCTCCGGCTCCCGCTCGTCCAGCCGCACCGGCCCGAGCGGCAGGCTGCCGTAGCTGAACACCGGCAGCCCGATCTCCACCAGCTCCGGGGTGTCCCGGTGCAGGCCCCACACGACCAGCCCGGCCAGCCCCGCTGCGCGCGCCTCCAGCACGGCGAGGTCCCCGATGCAGGCCTCGTCCGTGCGCCCGCCGTTGTCGATCACCAGCACGTCCCCGGGCGCGGCCGCGCCGTACGCCTCCAGGAAGACGTCCACGCTGCCGTAGTGCCGCACCGGCAGCACCCGCCCGGCCACCCGGCTCCCGGCCACCCGGCTCCCGGCGACCACCGCGGCGACCCCGGCCGGCGCCACCCGCAGCTCCACCCCCAGCCGCACACAGGCGTCCGCCACCAACGGCGTCGACAACTCCGCGAACCGCTTCAGCACCACGTCAACTCCTCCCGCTCGCCACACAGTTCACCAGCAAGACGATCCTACGGCGCTCCCCTTCTCGCACCATCGAGTGAAAACCGCCGTACCCGGCATACTCCACGAACCCCGCCACTAGCGTGACCGACACCTGAAGGAGGGGCATCGTGAGTGCCGTGGCGCATGAGCAACCGAGCTCCCCATCGCAGGAGGACATCCTGCTGGAGGGCTTCCTGAGCCTGCACTCCCCCGACGGCCTCCGGGCCGAGCTCATCGAGGGAGAGATCATCGTGGCTGCACCGCCGGACGGCGATCACGAGGACTGCATCAGCCATCTGGTCAAGTAGGTCATCCGCGAGGCCGCCACCGACATGAGCGTTTCCGGCGGCAAGGGCCTCCGGCTGGTCAGCGGAGGTCTCTGCCCGAAGAACCACGTCATCCCGGACGTGACCTTCGCCCCCGAGGAACTCCGCCTGTTCCGCGGCGCCCCGCCCTGGATGGACCCGGACGGCGTCGCCATGGTCGCCGAGGTGACCTCCACCAAGCCCGACCAGGACCGGATCGCCAAGCGCCACTGCTACGCCCGCGCCGGGATCCCGCTGTACCTGCTCGTCGACCGCGAGAAGTCGCAGGTCAGCGTCTTCAGCAAGCCGCTCCGCGACGAGTACACCGAGGTCCACCTCGCGCCGTTCGGCCAGCCGCTCGCCCTACCGGCACCCTTCGGCTTCGAGCTGGACACCAAGCCCTTCCTCTAGCGCGCACACGACGGACGGCCCGCACCCCCCTTCCACAAG
>NZ_JBEYVJ010000663.1:0-2715 GCF_040643935.1 Kitasatospora sp. NPDC047058
CCGTCACGGAGTGCTACCAAAAACAGGGGTACAGCTGGCAACAGCTACCTCAAAAACGCCACACAAAGGGGCAATTCGGGCAATCCTCATCACTCCGCCGGAGGTGGAGGTGCCGATCACGCCGAGCCACTGGTGGGTGGCGGACTCGTCGTCCATCAGCGTGTTGGCCAGCTGGGCGCCTCCCGCCACCAGGGCGGCCATCAGCACCACCATCGAGGAGTGGCCGAGGGCGAACCAGAAGCCCACCGAGACCGGCCGCTTGCCGTCCGCCATCAGCTTGCGGGTGGTGTTGTCGATCACCGCGATGTGGTCGGCGTCGAAGGCGTGCCGCATGCCGAGGGTGTACGCGGTGATGCCGAGGCCCACCCCGAAGACCTGGGTACCGACCTCGTACTTCTCGGGGGCGACCAGGAACACGAGCGTCCCGAACGCCACCACGTGCATGGCCAGGATCACCCCCATCAGCCCGGCCGTGCGGATGGTGTCCTCGCGCCGCCAACGGAAGGTGGGCAGGACGGACGGCGCCGCAGGAACAGCGGCGGTTTCGGGCAGGGTCATCCTCGGATCACGCTCCAGCACCTCGTGGAAAGTCGTTCGTGAGATGCCGTGGCCGGTCTCCTGGCTTACGGGGCTTCCGTACCCGCCTTCCCAGGCGCACAAGGCGCCCAGTGGCGTCATGGGTACGGACGACTCCCCCGATCACAGTGGCGAGGGCCGCTCCGGACTGCGGACCCTGAGGGTCCGTCACCGGTCTTCCCGAGCACCACGGCGGGCAACACCGTAGGGGCCCGCGCACCACCCTTGCAAGGCTGCGCACCTGCGCAGGTGTCCAGGATCACAGGCCGTGTGCTGCAAGAATGTCCGCATGCATCTCGTACCGGCCGACCGCGCGGGCCACCGCACCATCGACGGCCACCGGGTCTGCGAGGCCATCGCCGCGATCGGCGACACCGGGCACGTCCGGTCCTGGGCCGAGCGGTTCTCGCTGCTCGCCGACCCGGGGCGGCTCGCCCTGCTGCTCGCCCTGCACCGCGCCGGGCCGCTCGCGGTCACCGACCTCGCGGTCGCCACCGGCATGCGCGACCCCGCCGTCTCTCAGGCACTGCGGCTGCTCCGCACGGCGGGCGTGGTCACCGGCGACAAGGACGGACGTGTGGTGCGCTACCGGCTCGTGGACGACGCCCTGCGCCCTCTGCTGGACGAGTGCGCCGCCGCGGAGCACCACGAGCCGCTCGGGGCCGGGCCGGACGGGCCGGTCGGTGCGGACCACCACGAGCCCGCCGCCGCGGCCGGCTGAGCGTCAGCCCTCCTGCACCAACCGTTCGAAGCGGGCCAGCGAACGCCCGGCGAGCGGGTCGGTGGCGGGCCGCAGCGCGCGGGCGAGCAGACCGGCGGCCGGGAGCCGGAACGCGCCCAGGAAGGCGAAGCGGGTGCCGTCCTGCTCCGGGGTGGCGGCCATGCCGCCGAGCAGGAAGCGACTGCGCATCAGGCACCAGCCGGGCGTCAGCTCGACGTCGAAGCGCGCCCGCAGCCGGGTGTGACCGACGACCAGGGCCTCGGCCCGGCCGTTCTCCCGGCCCCCGGTGACGCGGACCGACCGGATGTCCGGCAGCCAGCGCGGCAGCCCGTCCTCCAGATCGGCCGCGGCGGCCCAGACCCGGTCGAACGGCGCGTCGATCACCGTCTCGCGGACGCTGGCGCCGGGGGTGACGGCGGCGATGACGCGCAGGCGGCGCACCGGGTCGAAGGCCGCCACCGGCCAGGGGATCTGCGTGCTCACTGCTGCCACGCCCTTCGGAAGCTGAGTCGGGCCCGGGACAGCCGGGACTTCACGGTGCCGGCCGCCACGCCCAGCAGGTCGGCGGTGGCGCGCTCGTCGAGGCCCTCCAGGTCGCGCAGCACCAGGACGGCGCGGTGCTCGGGCGTCAGCCGGGCGAGGACGTCCTCGATGTCGGCGGCCAGCTGCGGGTCGCCGGGGCGGGGCAGCTCGGAGAGGTCGGCGGGAACGCAGCGGGCGACCCGTCGGACGTGCCGGACGGCCTCCCGGACGGCGATCGAGCGGACCCAGCCGAACAGCGCGGCCGGCTCCCGGAGCTGGCCCAGCTTGCGGAAGACGGCGATCAGCGCCTCCTGGGTCGCGTCCGGGCCGTCGTCCAGCGCGATCGGGCCGCAGAGCCGGCGCACGTAGGGCGCGACCAGCTCCAGCAGTTCACCGACGGCCAGCTGGTCGCCGCGCTGGGCGGCGCGGACCAGGCCGGCGAGCTCCTCGGCGGTTCGGGTTTCGGGACCATCCACATCCGCACCAGAGGCGCCGGACCGGCCGGACGTTCCCCCATCGGCGCGGCTTTCCGGTGTGACGCTCGTCACGGGAACGTCCGGCCGGAGCCGCCGCTCCTGGGGGCTGACACACCGTCGACACCCCTGGGGGACCTTCGTGAACCGTCGCCGCACCGCCGCCCTCGTCGTCGCCACCGTGCTCGCCGCCGACGGCCTGCTGCACGTCTACTGGGCCACCGGCAGCACCTGGCCGGCGGCCGACGCCCCGTCACTCTCCCGGGCGGTGCTCAACGCCGAGGTGCCGTTCACCCCGCGGGTGGTGCTCCCGCTGGCGGCGGTGCTGTTCTCGGGCGCGGCCGTCGTGCTGGCCCGCGGCGGTCGGGCCGGCGCCGACCTGGACGCCGCCGTGGACTCCATCCGCGAGCGGCTGCACCCGGC
>NZ_JBEYVJ010000664.1:0-2708 GCF_040643935.1 Kitasatospora sp. NPDC047058
CCCCGTTCTCAACTCGTCGACTCGTTACCGGCTTCTCCTCGTCTGCAGCGTGCCCGGCCCCGCCGGAATTCCCGCTCCGGCCGGGCGTCGTGCGGGCCGGGGCCGCCGAGTGCGGCGCGGATCCGGGCGAGGACGACCTCGCGGGAGCCGGCCGAGGGCTGCCGCGGGTCGGGGCTGCGGTGGGTGGTCATCGGCGGTTCCTCCGCCACCAGTCGCGGAACGGTTCGGCCGGCGGTTCCGGCAGTTCACGGGTGTCGGTCCAGGCCGCGCCGGGCCCGGGCAGCCGGCGCGGCCGCAGCCGTCCGGCCCGGGCCGCGGCCCGTTCGGCCGCCGCGAGCAGCGCGGGGCGGTCCAGTACGTAGCCGGCCGCCGCCATGGCGGCCCGCTCCAGCCGGTGTCCGGGCTGCCGGACGACCCGTTCGCGCAGGTGGACCAGCACCTCGGGGATGTCGATCGCCACCGGGCAGACCTCGTAGCAGGCCCCGCAGAGCGACGAGGCGAACGGCAGCGAGGCGTCCACCGGGCTCGCGGTGCCGCGCAGTTGGGGTGTGAGGATGGCGCCGATCGGCCCCGGGTAGACCGAGCCGTAGGCGTGGCCGCCGGCCCGTTCGTAGACCGGGCAGACGTTGAGGCAGGCCGAGCAGCGGATGCAGCGCAGCGCCTGGCGGCCGACCCGGTCGGCGAGGGCGGCCGTCCGGCCGTTGTCGAGCAGGACGAGGTGGAACTCGGACGGGCCGTCGCCCGGAGTGGTGCCGGTCCAGAGCGAGGTGTACGGGTTCATCCGCTCGGCGGTGGACGAGCGCGGCAGCAGCTGCAGGAAGATTTCGAGGTCCCGCCAGGTCGGCACCACCTTCTCGATGCCGACCACCGAGATCAGGGTGCGCGGCAGGGTGAGGCACATCCGGCCGTTGCCCTCGGACTCCACGACCACCAGCGTGCCGGTCTCGGCGACCATGAAGTTGGCCCCGGAGACCGCCACCCGGGCGCGGAGGAACTTCTCGCGCAGGTGCAGCCGGGCCGCCTCGGCGAGTTCGGCCGGCGAGTCGGTGAGGCCCTCCGGCGCCGGGCGGCCCCAGGCGGCCATCCGCTCGGCGAAGATCTCGCGGATTTCGGCGCGGTTGCGGTGGATCGCCGGGACGAGGATGTGCGAGGGCCGGTCGTCGCCCAACTGGACGATCAGCTCGGCGAGATCGGTCTCGTACGCGGTGATGCCGGCCTCGGCGAGCGCCTCGTTCAGCCCGATCTCCTGGGTGGCCATCGACTTGACCTTGACCACCTCGCGCGTTTCCGCGCCGCCGTCGTCGGCCGCGAGGACCAGCCGGGTGACGATCCGGTTGGCCTCCGCCGCGTCGGCGGCCCAGTGCACGGTGCCGCCGGCCGCCGTCACGGCCTGCTCCAACCGGACCAGGTAGTGGTCGAGATGGCGCAGGGTGTGGTCCTTGACGGCCTTGGCGGCGGCGCGCAGCTCGGGCCAGTCGGCGAGTTCGGCGACCGCCCGGGCCCGCTTGTCGCGGATGGTGTGCGTGGCGTGGCGCAGGTTGGCCCGCAGGTTCGCGTCCCGGGTGGCGCGCGCGGCGGCCTCCGGGAAGGCGGGCATCCCGAGGAAGGTGCCCGAGCTCAACTCGGCCTCCGGGGATCGGCCGTCGACTCGGGGCTCCGGGGCTCGGGGCTCCGGGGCTCGGTGGTCCGAGGTTCGGGGCTCCGGGGCTCGGGGCTCCGGGGTTCGGTGGTCCGAGGTTCGGTGCTCCGGGGCTCAGGGCTCCGGGGTTCGGTGCTCCGGGGCTCAGGGCTCCGGGGTTCGGTGCTCCGGGGCTCGGGGCTCCGGGGTGCGGCGCTCAACTCGGCCTCCAGGGCTCGGCCTCGGTGCTGGCCAGGATCTCGGCGAGGTGCAGCGGGCGCAGCGCGTCACCCCGGCGGCGTTGCAGCCCGCCGAGGTGCAGCAGGCAGGAGTTGTCGCCGCCGCAGAGCACCTGGGCGCCGGTGGCGCGGGCGTTGCGCAGCTTGTCCTCGCCCATCGCCGTGGAGACAGCCGGATTCTTCACCGCGAAGGTGCCGCCGAAGCCGCAGCACTCCTCGGCGCCGGGCAGTTCCCGCAGCTCCAGGCCGCGGACCGCCCGGAGCAGCCGCAGTGGCCGGTCGCCGAGGCCGAGGACGCGCAGCCCGTGGCAGGACGGGTGGTAAGTGACCGGGTACGGGAAGTGGGCGCCGACGTCCTCGACGCCCAGCACGTCGGTCAGGAACTCGGTCAACTCGACGACGCGGGGCCCGAGTCGGGCGGCGATGTCGGTGAGTCCGGTGCCGCGCCCCTCGGCGGCGGCCGCGGCCCCGATCCGCGGGTAGTTGTCGCGGACCATCGCCACGCAGGAGCCGGAGGGCGTCACCACGTGGTCGTATCCGTCGAACGCCCGCGCGGTCCGGCGGACCAGCGGCTCGCAGGCCCGCCGGTAGCCGGTGTTGAACTGCGGCTGGCCGCAACAGCTCTGCCCGGCCGGGAAGTCGACGTCGACGCCGAGCCGCTCCAGCAGCCGGACGGTGGCGATCGCCGTGGCCGGGTACAACGCGTCGTTGACGCAGGTGGCGAACAGTGCGACCCGCATCGTCCCCTCCCGGTGCCGGTGGTGCGGGAGCCGTCGGCCTCCTTGAGCTGGTCGGCGGTGCCGCGGGCGATCACCTTGCCGTGGTCGACCACCGCGATGTCGTGGGCGAGG
>NZ_JBEYVJ010000665.1:0-2708 GCF_040643935.1 Kitasatospora sp. NPDC047058
GCCGGCGCCCCCGGGCGGCTCGTGCGCCCTGCCGTCGACGTACCGGTGGTCGTCAACGGGCTCGTTGGCGCAGCCGGCCAACGGCTGAGCAGGGTGCTCCCGGGCGGCCGCGCTCGCCTGCGCCGGCCGTTTCGGCGAGGCGCGGACGGCCCTGGACAGCGCTCGCCGGCTCTGCCCCGGGCTGGCGCGGATCGGACATGTCGAACGGCTCGTGGAGCAGTACGAGAACCGCGCACCCGCACTGGTCACGCCGACCGGCAGCTGAACAGCCAGTGGCGTTGTCCTGCGGTCCGGCGCGTGCTCCGTGCGGCACCGAACAGAGCTGAGCGGAGCCGTTGACCCTGCCCCGGCGGCCCGGCATCCGGGGACAGGCCGGGCGTCCGGGATGATCTACTACGCTGAGCCGCCAGGATCCGGTCCGGGCGCGGCCGGTGCCGGACGGCCACGGGGCCGACGGCGCCGCCGCCGGGCGGGACGCGGGCGAGGGAAAGACGCAGACAGGCGAACAAGGGGGAAGCTGTGGCGGGGTACACGGTCAGACCGGAAGAACTGGACGGCGCGGGCAAGGCGGGCAAGGAAGTGGCCGGGCAGATGCGCGGGGAGCTTCCCGGGTACACACAGGAGCACTACTCGGACCCGAAGAGCGCGGACGCCCCCAGCAACGGCCTGTACGGCTGGAAGATGGGCACCGCCGCCGACCGCTGCTGGGACGTCTGGCACACCCACCTGGACAGGCTGGCAGGCCAGCTCGACGCCGCGGCGGGGAACCTGATCACCACCGCCGGCAACTACCGCAAGGCCGAGCAGGCCGGCACCCTGCACCTCGACGGCACCACCGGGGGCGCGCAGTGAGCGAGGAGGTGTACTGGGACAAACTGCGGTCCGCCGACGCCGGTCATCTGCACGCCGCGGCCGAGCGGTGGGAGGCCGTTGCGCAGAAGCTCACCCGGCACGCCGCCGACTGGCGGGTCAACACCCAGCAGCGGGTGCTCAATTCCGGCTGGGCCGGCGACGCCGCCAGCGCGGCGGAGGGGCAGCTGGAGGCCCTGGAAGGACAGCTGAGGAACTGCCAGCAGGAGCTGGAGAGCATCCACCTGCAGTTCCGCGACGCCGCCGATGAGCTCCTGCTCCTGAAGGCCGACCAGGCGGCGCTGAAGCACGAGTGCGAGGCCGAGGGCTACTGGCTGTTCGAGCCGGGTGGCCGGCTGCCCGAGGTCCGCATCACGATGGAGGACCAGGCCAGCGGATCCCCGGGCATGGTCGGCAACGACCCGCAGTTCCAGAAGCAGCTGAGCGACCTGAAGGCCAAGCGCCCCGGGATCGAGCAGAAGATCAGGGACTTCGAGGAGCGGATCCGCGGCTTCGACGAGCGCTGGGCGGGCAGCATCAACCACCTCGCCGACGTGGGCCAGAAGGACACGGTCGACGACCAGACCGCGTCGGACGACCTGTACCACAGCCAGTGGAACAACGTCATCCCGGCCGACATCCAGAGCAACAAGGACCCCAAGGCCTCCGCCGCCTGGTGGAACTCGCTGCCGGAGGACACCCGTCAGCAGCTGCTCAAGGACTACCCGGGCACGATCGGCGGCACCGACGGCATCCCCGCGCAGGACCGGGACGCCGCCAACCGGCTCTACCTCCCGCAGCTGCGCGAGCAGATGGCCACCCAGCTGGCCGGCGGCCACCCCGACCCCGGCGTGACGCAGGCCAAACTGGACGGGCTGAACGCCCTGCAGAAGCAGCTCGACACGCCGTCCAACCCGCCGATGATGCTCATCGGGGTAGGGGGCAACGGCCCGATCGTGTCCTACGGGAACCCGGACAAGGCCACGAACATCGCCAGCTACGTCCCCTCCAAGGGCGGCCTGGACCAGGCCTTCGTCGACGGCGACCTCGGCTACGGCCGCCAGCTCGCCGTCGCCGCCCACCAGGCCGACCCCAAGGCGTCGACCGCCACCGTGGTCTGGATGAACTACGACGCCCCGCCGCGGGTGGCCGGCACCTCGATCTCGATGACCGGCGGCTCCGGCGGTGGCGACGACGGCAGCCAGCCCTTCAGCCAGTTCCAGACCGGCCTGAAGATCACCCACGACGGCCAGCCGCCCAACCTCACCGCGATCGGCACCGGCTACCACAACGGCACGCTGATGGGCGCCACCCAGGGCAACGACTGGTCGGGCAGCACCGTGGTGACCGGTGACAGCGGCTGGTCGGAGGACATGGACGTGAAGAACGTCGCGCTGCGCACCGGTGCCGACGCCGACCTCGGCGACCCCGCCACCCTCAAGGCCACCGCCAACGTGGTCACCGGGCACGGCGACCGCAACAAGCCGGTGGTGCCGAAGTGAGCGCGGACGGGGCCCCGCCCCGGGAGATCCCGCAGGCCGCGGACCAGGCGGGTGCCGCCGACCGCTGCGAGGCCCTGCTCCAGCACACGCTCGACGCGGTCCGCCCGGCGCTGTCGTGGCAGCACGGCGTCCCGACCGCGGGCCAGGCGCTGCCCGGCCACGGCATGCCGGACGACGCCGCCCGGTGGTACGTCAGCCGCAACCGCAACGTCCTGACGGTGATCTCGCCGGTTCGGCGCGGCGCCCTGTTCGGCGTGGTCGAGCGGCACTGGCGGCGCAGCGGGCACACCATCAGCCTTCGCCACCGCCCGGGTCGCCCTGGCCGGTGCCACCACGCCGTCGACCGCACCGCTGGAC
>NZ_JBEYVJ010000666.1:0-2706 GCF_040643935.1 Kitasatospora sp. NPDC047058
GCAAGAAGAACGAGGGCGCGGCCAAGGAACACCTGAAGGTCGTCGACGTCGCCCAGCTCCTGCTCGACTCCGTCAAGGCCACCCCCGCCGGGGCGACCGCCTATCGAGAGACGGGGCAGACGCCCGAGCCGGAGCTGCTGACGTAGGCAGAGGACCGGTACAGGCCCCATCCCTTACGACCTTGGGAGCGATATCAGCTCCCGGATCTGCCTGGCGGCCTGCGGCTCTGCGCGATCAGGACGCCGCTGAGGAGGAGTGACGTCGGTCAGGCGGATCGCGGTCGCCGCAGTCTTGACCGGCGCGTCTTGGTCAGGGAGTGGACCTCAGCGGCGGTGCCTGCCACGTCATCCCGGGTGGCTGGAGAAGGGGCGAGGGCTCGGGTCCGGGGTCAGTGGTGTCGACGACTCCGGCGGCCGTGTGGTCGAAGTCGGCGGGCCAGCGGGTGTGCTCACTGGCCAAGGCGCCGGTAAGGCGTGCTTCGACAAGGTTGGCGGTGCTCAAGTCGGTGCCGCGCAAGTCGGCCATGCGGAGGTCGGCGCGGTGGAAGATCGCGCCGTGGGCGTCGGCCTTACGCAGGTTTGCCTCGCGCAGGTCGGTCTCGGTGAAGTCGGCGTCACGCAAGTCGGTTTCGACCAGCTTCGCGGCCCGTAGGTCGGCCAGGATGCAGCGAGCCCGGCGGAGAATCGCAGTCGTGAGGTCGGCGTGCCGCATGTTGACCGAGACCAGGGACGCCTGGGTCAGATTGGCGTGGTACAGGCCCGCCGCCTCCATGCACGTGCGATCGAAGTTGACCTCGGGGAACCACAGTCCGTCACAGTCGGCTCGGCGCAAGTCGGTGATGCTGAGATTGACCCAGGACTGCTCCCGGTGCTGGCACAGCACGCCGAGCGCGGTCAGCGCCACCTGGGCGTCGGCGGCGCGGGTCTCCAGGGGTGCGATGTCGTTGATGGGCACGTCTGCCGCCGGCGATTCCGGCCCGGCAGGTGGCCAGGGCAGGTGTGTACGCAGATACGCGGCCTGGATGGAGATAATGGCCTCCCGGTCGCGGGCGGACTGCTCCGCGATCCGCCACAGCGCGTGCAACCCGCCGATGCGCACATCCAGCTTGTCGCTGCCGAGCTGGTCGACGGCCCGGCTGAATCGGTCGGTGACGTAGCCCTCCTGGGTGGCGCGCAAACCGTCCTGGCTCACCCGCAGTTGCCGCCAGGTAGCGTATGCGCCGAAGAGCACGACCAGGCCGCCGACCACCTGCAGAAGCGTCGTGCGGACATCGTTCACCGCCTTCAGCCGATCCTGCACGGCGACGCTCGCCCCGGCAAGATCGTGGTCGACCACCACCCCCGGCAGTACGACGAACACCGTGCACAGAATGACCAGCCCCGTCACGGCCAGCAGACCTGCGGCCACCCGGCGCCTGATCAGCCCGTCGTGCCATGCCCGCCGCCCGCGGTCTGGTTCCCCCATCTCCATGGGCATCGGAGCCTAGGCGCCGTTCAGAAGACAATCAAGAGTGCTGTGCCACTGGCCCGTAACATGAGAACGGCCTTACGGGTTGGGTGAGTTGTGAGGCTTACCTGGGCCCGTGCGGCCTGTTCCCATCCTGCCCTGTCCGGCATCTCGCGTGCACACTTCGGCGAGTTGCTCGAAGAACTCGCGCCCCGGTGGCAGGCCGCGCGGGAGTCGGCGCTGCACGAGCGGCGTGGCGGAGACCGGAGGCGGGCAGCCGGCGCCGGGCCCAAGCAGTGCCTGGTCTTCGTCGACCGGCTCCTGGTCACGCTGGTCCACCTGCAGCTCGGGATCCCGCACGCCGCGCTGGCTGAACTGTACGGAGTGGACCGCTCCACCGTATCCGGAGCGATCCGCGAGGTCCGGCCGCTGCTGGCGACCCGCGGTTTCGCCGTCCCCGACCGGCCGGGGGTGCGGCTGCGGACACTGGAGGACCTGTTCGCCTACGCCGACGCGGAGGGCGTTGACCTGCGCATCGACGGCACCGAAGTGCAGGTCCGCCGCCCCCGCGCCCACCGCCCCGGCCGCAAGGCGTTCGTCTCCGGCAAGAAGAAGCAGAACACCATCAAGACCACCACCTTCAGTGACCCGCAGGGCCGCACCCTGTTCAGCGGCGTGGTCCGGCCGGGCCGCATGCACGACCAAACCGCCGTGCGCACGGAGGGCATCGCCGAACAGTTCCACCGGCACCCCAAAGTCAAGGCCGAGGTCGACGAGGGCTACCGGGGCCTGGCCAACGAGTTCCCCGGCCAGGTCAGCGCCCCGCCGAAGAGGCCGAAGGACGGCGCGCCGCTGGGCGAGCACCACGCCTGGCGCGAGCAGCCACGCCGCCAGTCCTCCGCGCGAATCTGCGTGGAGCACACCAACGCCGAGTTCAAGCAGTGGCGGCCCCTGCAGCGGTTCACCGGCCGCCGCGAGACCTACGCCGAGACCCACCTCGCGATCGCAGCCCTGGTCTCCGACCGCTCCGCACGGCGGGCGACCCGCCGCAAGCCGAGCACGGAACTGGTGCTCGCCCGACAGACCGCCTGCTGATCACCCACCAGCCAACCCGCCAGGCCAACACGCCCCGAACTCAATCGCTCCCAAGGTTGTTGCCCCGGATATACCTTCTCTGGCCGGACCCACCGAACCCGCCGGGCCCGTCGACGCTCCGCTCCTGCCGAATCCCCCCGCCACGAGCCGGCCCCGCCGGGCACG
>NZ_JBEYVJ010000667.1:0-2706 GCF_040643935.1 Kitasatospora sp. NPDC047058
CGCGACCTCGCGGAGGCGGACGGCGGCCGGCTGGAACTGCTCTCGCTGCAGCCGCCGGTGTTCGTCCCCGCGCGCCCCGAGCACCAGCAGTTCGGCGTCCTCGGCGGCCGCCACGAGCGCCGCGGTGGCGATGTCGTGGACCTCCTCCGTGTGCGCGCACACCTGCGGGTGGCGTCGCGCCAGAACGTGCCGGACCTCCTGGAGCAGGTCGTGCCCGCTCGGCACGACCCCGGCGGTCCACGAGGGCAGCAGGTGCGGCATCAGGGGCAGGGCATGCAGGACGCGCAGCGGACGCCCGCGCAGCAGGGCTTCGCCTGCGGCCCAGTCCGCGGCCGCCAGGGCGGCAGCCGACGCGTCCACGCCGACGGTGACGGGCAGGTCCATGGTCATCAGCTCCTCGAAGCCGGCCGCGTGGAAGCGGTCGGGCGGTCCGGGGCCGGTCGGTCACCCCGGGCGCGTGCCGTTCCTGTCGACGCCGGGCACGGCCGCAGGCGTCCACGGAACGGTGGTGCGCGTTCCGGCCGTCGTCACGCTTCGGTTGTCGTCACGCTCCCGCCATCCTCACGCTCCGGGCACGGTCGGGCACAGGGCCGGCCGGGGCACTCCTCCGCGCCCGGGGCGGGGACCTGTGGCCCCATCGGCAGGGCCCGGGCGGCCCTCCGCCGCGGCCACCCGGCTGGTGGACGCTGTGCGGGACCTGCCGACCGGCGGACGTGAGATCCCAGGGATCCCGCCGGGCGCCGACCGATTCCCCCGTGGAGGAAGAACATGACCCGTGACGTCCTGGCCGCTGTCGACGGTTCGCCGCAGAGTCTCGCGGCGGCACGATGGGCGGCCGACGAGGCCGTCCGCCGCGGCCTGCGCCTGCGCCTCGTCCACGCCCGGACCTGGCAGGACGACCTCGATGCGGACCCGGGACAGCCGGCGGACGTCCGTGCCCTGACGGACCGGATGCTCGCGGACGCCCGGCGCGAGCTCGGCCGGTCCGCCCCCGGTCTCGACATCCGGGCCGAACTGGTCGGCGGCGGCGAACCGGCCCACGTCCTGGCCGAGACCGCCGCCACGGCCGAACTGCTCGTCCTCGGCTCGCGGGGACTGAACGGCTTCGACCGGCTGCTGCTCGGCTCGGTGGGCCGGGACGTCGCCGCGCGCTGCGACGTCCCGGTCGTCCTGGTCCGCCCGGCGGATGGCGGGAGCAGCGGCGGCCCCGCTGCTTCGACCGCGGCCACCGCAGCCGAAGCCTCCGGTGGCACCGAAGTGGTCGTGGGCATCGACACCCGGGCACCCTCGGCCGCCGTCCTCGACTTCGCCTTCCGGCAGGCCGAGGCGCGCGGTGCCGTCCTGTGCGCCGTGCACGGCTGGGAGCCCCCGCCGGTCTGGGGCTACGCCGGGTGGGTGACCCCGCAGATCGAGACCGACCAGTTCCGCGCCATCGAGGCCGAGTTGCTCGCCGAGGCGCTGACCGGCTGGCGCGAGAAGTATCCGGAGGTCGTGGTGGTCGAGGACAGCCGGATCGGCTCCGGCGCCGGAGCCGTGGTGGACCCCGCCACGGGCGCGGCGCTCGTGGTGATCGGCCGCCGACGGCGCGCCCACCACGTCGGGCTGCGCCTCGGCCCCGTCGCCCACGCCGTGATCCACCACGCGCAGGCCCCGGTCGCCGTCGTCCCGCACGACTGAGCCGGCGGGCCGCGTGCGCCCGCCCCGTGGAGACCGGCGGCAGGGGCGCCCGGCCGTGGCCCCGGCACGCCCGCCGTGACCGGACTCCTCGTCACGTGCCGCGGTGACGCCCGGCACGGGCACGGCCGGGCGATCCTGGCGGCCGGGCCCGCGCATCCGGCAGAATCCCCCTGAGGTCCGCCGTGCGTGCGGGCGGCGGATGCAGGAGTACGGAGAAACGATGGCGGACAGCGCGGTGCAGCGAGGGGGAGACCCCGTCAAGGTGTTCCTCCTCGACGACCACGAGGTGGTGCGCAGGGGCGTGTTCGACCTGCTGGACGCCGAACCCGACCTCCAGGTGATCGGTGAGGCGGCCAACACCGAGCAGGCCCTCGCCCGGATCCCCGCGCTGCAGCCGGACGTCGCGATCCTCGACATGCGGCTGCCCGACGGCGACGGCGTGACCGTCTGCCGCGAACTGCGTTCGCGCATGCCCGGTCTGGCCTGCCTGATGCTCACCTCGTTCGACGACGAGGACGCCCTGCTCGACTCCATCATGGCGGGCGCCGCAGGCTACGTCCTCAAGCAGATCAGCGGCACCGACCTCGTCTCGGCCGTCCGGACCGTCGCCTCCGGGCAGTCCATGCTCGATCCGGGCGCCGCCACCCGGCTGATGGCCCGCCTGCGCGGCGACGCCAAGCCCGCGGCGCCCGAGGTCCCCCAGCTCACGGAGCGCGAGCGGGAGGTCCTCGCACTGATCGGTGAGGGGCTGACCAACCGGCAGATCGGTCAGCGGCTCTACCTCGCCGAGAAGACCGTCAAGAACCACATCTCCCGTCTCCTCGCCAAGCTCGGCGTCGAGCGCCGCGTCCAGGCCGCCGTCATCGCCGGCCAGACCCTGGCGGGCCAGGACCGCGGCCCGGGGCGGTCCGTCCGCTGACCAGCCCCCCGGCGCTCGCCTGATCCGGCGCGGCCGCGTCGTGGCGGCCCCGATCCCGGGTTTGCGCCGCCGCCAGTAGATCCAGCCCCGCCGCTCCATCAGGAGCAGCA
>NZ_JBEYVJ010000668.1:0-2702 GCF_040643935.1 Kitasatospora sp. NPDC047058
GTGGAGGAGGAGACCGCCGTGAGCACCGAACGAACCCGCAGGATCGTCCTGGTCCGGCACGCCAAGTCCGAGCGGAGCGAGGTCATCGACGACCAACTCCGCGGGCCGCCTGAGGGGGTCCGGGCGCGTAGGTTGGTCGCTGTTGTCCCGCCCCACCGAGTGCACCGGACCCTCCCGGGTGCGCTCCCGCCGCCCACGGAGCAGCATTGGCACGCAAGATCGGCAGCCGCTACACCGTCCACCAGGTGATCGGCCGGGGCTCGGCCGGGACGGTCTGGCTCGGCGAGGGGCCGGACGGCCCGGTGGCGGTCAAGCTGCTGCGCGAGGACCTGGCCGCCGACCAGGTGCTGGTCGGCCGCTTCGTGCAGGAGCGCGCCGCGCTGACCAGCCTCGACCACCCCCGGGTGGTGGGCGTGCGCGACATGGTGGTCGACGGCAGCGACCTCGCGCTGGTGATGGAGCTGGTCCAGGGCACCGACCTGCGCTCCCGGCTGGAGCGCGACGGCGCGCTCGCCCCGCAGACCGCCGTCTCGGTCATCGCGGACGTCGCCGACGGCCTGGCCGCCGCGCACGCCGCCGGGATCGTGCACCGCGACGTCAAGCCCGAGAACGTCCTGCTCGACCTCGCCGCCGCCCCCGGTCCCGGCGGCGCCCCGCGCGCCAAGCTGACCGACTTCGGCGTGGCCCGCCTGGTCGACGCCCCGCGCCGGACCCGCGCCACCCGGATCATCGGCACCCCCGACTACCTCGCCCCCGAGATCATCGAGGGCCTGGAGCCGCGCGCCGCCGTCGACATCTACGCCCTGGCCACCGTGCTGTACGAGCTGCTGGCCGGCTTCACCCCGTTCGGCGGCGGCCACACCGGCGCGGTGCTGCGCCGGCACGTGACCGAACAGGTGCCGCCCGTGCCCGGCCTGCCGGACGGCCTCTGGCGGATCATCGCCGAGTGCCTGGCCAAGGCCCCGGCCTCCCGGCTGCGCGCCGCCGAGCTGGCCGACCGGCTGCGCGAGCAGCTGCCCGCCCTGGCCGGGCTGCCGGCGCTGGCCGTCCCGCAGCAGGGCCGCGTCCCCGCCGAGGAGCCGCTGACGCCCGGCGAGGCCGTCTACACCGAGGTGGACGCCGGTCCCGGCACCCACAAGCGCCGCCGCGGCCCGGCCGTCCCGCTGGTGCCCGGCGCCGCCCCGGACTCCACCCGGGACACCCACACCAGCCTGCGCCGCCCCTCGGCCCAGGAGCTGGCCTCCTACGCGGCCGAGTCCCGCGCCCAGCGCACCGCCCCCACGGCCCACCGCCGGGACCGGCAGGCGCTGCTGCGCCGCCGCCGGGTGCTGGCCGTCCTGGTGGCCGTGGTCCTGTTGGTGGCCGGCGCGGCCGCCGCCTGGACCGCCTTCGCCGCGGACGCGCCCGACGCCGGTCACCCGGCGCGTCCGGGCGTCCACACGACCGCTCCGCGGGCTCCGTAAGGACCGATCGGCACCCGGTGTCGCCATGACCACCCCCGGGGGCATTACCCTGGGTGCGTGGCAGCCGTCGATCCTTCCGAAGAGCTCAAGAACCTCGATACGACCATGGGGTCGATCGAGGCCGTCCTCGACCTGGACAAGATCCGGGCCGACATCGCGGTCCTGGAGGAGGAGGCAGCCGCCCCCACCCTGTGGGACGACGTCGCGAACGCGCAGAAGGTGACCAGCCGGCTCTCCTTCCTCCAGGGCGAACTGCGCCGGGTCGAGGGCCTGCGCGGCCGCATCGACGACCTGGGCGTGCTGTTCGAGCTGGCCGAGGCCGAGGACGACGCGGACACCCGCGTGGAGGCCGAGAACGAGCTGGAGGCCGTCAAGAAGGCGGTCGAGGAGCTCGAGGTCCGCACCCTCCTGTCCGGCGAGTACGACGCCCGCGAGGCACTGATCAACATCCGTGCCGAGGCCGGTGGCGTGGACGCCGCCGACTTCGCCGAGCAGCTGATGCGCATGTACCTGCGCTGGGCCGAGCGGCACGGGTACCCGACCGAGGTGTACGACACCTCGTACGCGGAGGAGGCCGGCATCAAGTCCGCGACCTTCACCGTCAAGGCCCCGTACGCCTACGGCACCCTCTCGGTCGAGCAGGGCACCCACCGCCTGGTCCGCATCTCCCCGTTCGACAACCAGGGCCGCCGGCAGACCTCGTTCGCCGGCGTCGAGGTGCTCCCGGTCGTCGAGCAGTCCGACCACGTCGACATCGACGAGTCCGAGCTGCGGGTGGACGTGTACCGTGCCTCCGGCCCCGGCGGCCAGGGCGTCAACACCACCGACTCGGCGGTGCGCATCACGCACCTCCCGACCGGCATCGTGGTCTCCTGCCAGAACGAGCGCTCGCAGATCCAGAACAAGGCGTCCGCGATGAACGTCCTCCAGGCCAAGCTGCTCGAGCGGCGCCGCCAGGAGGAGAAGGCCGCGATGGACGCGCTCAAGGACAGCGGCAGCTCCTGGGGCAACCAGATGCGCTCCTACGTGCTGCACCCGTACCAGATGGTGAAGGACGTCCGCACCGCGTTCGAGGCCGGCAACCCGCAGGCCGTGCTGGACGGCGACATCGACGGCTTCATCGAGGCCGGCATCCGGTGGCGGAAGCAGCGGGAGACCGCCGCGAGCTGAGCCCGGGGGCGCCGGCATCCGGGTGGGCGGCCTGTTCAGCGGCGCCGACTACACCAAGACCAGTGCCCA
>NZ_JBEYVJ010000669.1:0-2699 GCF_040643935.1 Kitasatospora sp. NPDC047058
CCGGCCGATGGGACCCTTCGGCGGGCCCAACGGCCCTGCTGCCCGGCCCCGGTCAGCGGTCCGATGGGGGCAGAGGCCCGGTCCGTCGCGCCGGGCCCCGAGCACCCGGAGGCCTGACCGTGCTGACCGACGACTCCCTCACCGCCACCCGACAGCTGATGCACACCGCCGACGGGCGGTCCGTCGCCGTGTCCCGCTCCACCCCGGAGGCCCTGCCGGACACCACCGGCCACGTGGTCCTCGACACCGTGTGCGAGCCGGAGGACACCGCCGCCGTCCGGACCACGCTCACCCCGGCCGAGGCCCGGGTGCTGGCCGGGATACTCCTTCGCCAGGCCGCCGCCGTCGAACGCCCGCGCGCCCTGGAGCCCGGGCGGGTCGAAGTCGATCCGGTCGGTGGCGACCTGTACGCCATCGATGTACGGTCCCACGTCCTGGCGGTCGACCAGCCCGCCGGGGACGGCGGCGGCGACGCCGCGCCGACCCCCGTCGAACTGTGCGCGTCCGCTCTGGCGTCCTGTGCCGCCCACTACGCCGGCCGGTACCTCGACCGGCACGGCCTCAGCCGCGACGGCCTCCGGGTGACCGCCGACTACACCATGGCCCGCGACCGCGCGGCCCGGATCGCTTCCGTGTCCGTCGACGTCACCGTCCCCGGTCTTCCCCTGGAGCGGGAATCCGCCCTGCTCGCGGTCGTCCGCCACTGCACGGTGAAGAACACGCTCGACGACCCGCCCGAGGTGAGGACGTGCCTCAACGGCTCCGCGAGGGCCGGCACGTCATGAAGGCCGGGGACCTGATGACCGCACCGCCCGTCACCGTCGCCCTCACCGCGACGGTGCTCGAAGCGGCCCGGCGGATGGAGCAGGAGTCGGTCGGCTGCGTCCTCGTGACCGCGGACGGCCGGCTGCACGGCATCGTCACCGACCGCGACCTGACGCTCCGCGGGCTCGCCCGCGGGCGGGACCCGGCGCAGCCGGTCGCCGACCTCATGACCGCGCCGGTGACCACCGTGGACGCCGGTGACGACCTCGACACCGCCTACCGCACCTTCCGCAGCACCGGAGTCCGGCGCCTCCCCGTACTCGACGGCGGCCGCCCGGTCGGCGTGCTCACCGTCGACGACCTCCTGCGTGACGTCGTCCAGCGGCTCTTCGACCTGCTCATCCCGGTCTCCCGCAGCGCCTTGCGCGAGGCCGGTCCCTGACCACGCCCCCGGGGACGACGGGCGGGCGGCCGCCCCGTACCTGTCCGGCCGTCACCCGGTGCCGATCCGGCGGCCGGTGATCCTTTCCACCCCGACCCGCACCCACAGTGGACGGGAGCCGCCGGCCCACGGGGTGGCACCGGGCAGCGCGGAGAGCCGCTGTTCCTCGTCGGGGTCGTCGACGTGGTGGGCCTCGCCGACGATGAGGACGCTCCAGCCGTGGCTCCGGTGCTCGTCGATGTGGTCGATCTGGAACGAGACCGGCGATCCGTCGGCAGGGGCCGCAGCACCCCGGGGGGACGTCCGGTAGACGATCGTTCCCCCGTCCACGGCGTAGTTGACCGGGAAGACGGCCGGTCCGGGCTCGACGGGCAGGGCGATCCGGCCGATGCCGTGCGTGCCGATCAGATCCCAGCACTCGGGCGCGCTGAGGTGGGCCAGCAGCGGGCGCGGGCCGGGCGCCGACTGGCCCGGCGGAGCGTCCGTGCGGCCTTGCAGCAGCTCCGTCCAGGTCATCCGGAGCGCCGCCGCGATCCTGACGAATCCGGGCGGGTCGAACTCCGGGCCGACTGCCAGCAGATGCCGCAGGTAGGCCGGCGCCATGGCCGCCTCGTGGGCGAGCATGTGCTCGCTCAGGCCGATTTGGTCGCGGCGCTCGATGACCCGGCGGGCGATCTCGCCAGGGGCGGCCGGTGGATTCGCGTCCGGATCGGGACGGTCGGTCATGGCGGTGGCTCCTCGCCTCGGCGGTGTCCACGGGTGGCGTCCGGACGAGCGCGACCACGCGTCCTGTGTGCCGGTCGCTCCCCGGATCCCTGGATGGCGGAACCGACCGGTGGCGCCGGTTCCGGTTCCCCACCCAGATTCCGCCGGAACGGCGACCTTCGCCACGGAGCGCCCGGGCGACACCGAAGCGCACCACCGCCCCTGTGCGGCTGGAACCGGGAGCCGCGGTTGGGCCGTCCGGTGCAGTCCACGGCGGTCGGCCTTGCCCTCCCCCACCGCCGGATCAGCCGTGCGGAACGACCGCCACCGGGCACGGCGCACGACCGATCACCGCGTGGGCGACCGGCCCGAGCCCCCGGCCGGTCCGGCCGACGACGAGCAGGCCGGCGGACCGGGCCGCGTTCAGCAGCGCGTCCGCGGCACCGGATCGCCGGATGTCCTTGATCATCTTCACGTCGGTCCGCCGGCGGTGTAGTGCCTCGTCCAGCCCCCGCAGCTCACGGACCGCGAACTCCGCCCGCTCCACATCGGGCAGCTCCCACCACCGCCTCGGCGGCGTCCAGGCGTGGACGACCCGGAGTGCCGCGTGCCTGGTCCGCGCCGCGCGCAGCGCGAAGTCGAGCACCGGGTCGGCCAGGTCATCCGCGTCGACGCCCACGACCACCTCCCCCCGCGCTCCGGCCTCTGCCGCACCGGCACGCACCAGGACGACCGGGCACGACGCGTGACCCGCCACTGACCGGCCCACCGAGCCCAGCGGCAGACC
>NZ_JBEYVJ010000670.1:0-2697 GCF_040643935.1 Kitasatospora sp. NPDC047058
CAGGGGAACGGAGTTGGACGACAGCGACACGGACACGGAAGACTGCGGCACCAGGGGCCTCCTGTTGCTCGGCTGGATTCGACACCCACGAGCTGCACGGGAGGCCCCACCTTCATGCCCAGCCGACCAGAAGATCACCCGACCGAGTCGGCAACGTCGAACTCACGCCCACGAGGTTCGATAGAGCAACGGCTAGTCAAGCGCGCCGACCGCCAGCGAGGCATCGACGCCGAGGTCGAACGCCTGCACGTCGCCCTGCGTCTCCCGCAGATGCGCCAGCTCCCGCTGGTCGAGCAGGCCATGGGCCGCCAGGCTCTGGCCCTGCTGGCCAAGTTCGAGGACGCCTGCACCGCCGCGGACGACCTCGCCGAAGCCTCCGCCGAGCTGTTCCAGCAGCACCCCGATGCCGAGGTCATCACCAGCTTCCCCGGCCTCGGCGCGCTCAGCGGCGCCCGGGTCCTCGCCGAGATCGGCGACGACCGCTCCCGCTTCGCCGACGCCAAGGCCCTCAAGGCATACGCCGGGTCAGCACCCGTCACCCGCGCCTCCGGCAAGAGCCACGCCGTCATGGTCCGCCGGGTCAAAAACCAGCGCCTGGCCGCCGTCGGCTACGTCTGGGCTTTCGCCTCGCTCACCGCATCGCCCGGCGCTCGGGCCCACTACGACCGCCGGCGCAAGGCCGGCGACCGCCACAGCTCCGCCCAGCGTAACCTCTACAACCGGCTCCTCGGCTGTCTCCACCACTGCCTGGCCACCGGCACGGCCTATAGCGAGGCCACCGCCTTCCCGGCCCCGCCCAAGCTCGAACTGGCCATCGCTGCTTGACTGTTCTACGCCACTGAACCCTGGCTGCCTCGCTGCTCTGCTCTCGATGCAGCGCGAGCCACCCCTTGCTCAGCCAGATCATCGCCTCCAGCGTCCGGGCGCTCAGATGACTTGAGCAGGTACTGGGGCAGCTTGGAGCTGGCCGCCAATACCTCGATGCCGATAAGGCGCCCTTGCTCGTCGAAGTCAAGGTTGATCATGCCGTCGACCCCCACCGGATCACAGGGATACATGCGCGAGGATTTCGTACGTATCTGCGGATCTGTGAGGTGCACGTACGCCGCGTTCGCGGTCTCGTCATAGGTGACCCGGACGTCTGCCATGGCAGGCATGCTCCCCTGGTGTAGTTGGCGGCGGCAAAGACGATCTTCGACTGCGAAAATCTTGCCAGAGCCAGTCACGGGTGCATGCCGAGACAGAAGACATTGACTTCCTAATCCCATCGGATGTCTTGTCCGCCCCCTTGACCAGCGTGTTGTCCCGCCCGGTTTGCCCAGGTCCTGGGCCTTGTCCTCCCGGTTTGTCCGTGACCGGAATCACGCTCCGTCCCGCACCGTCGTAACCGGCCGGGGCCAGTTCGGGTTCACCGGGCATGACGTTCCCTCACCCCGCGCCGGTGCGCCCCAGCGAACCGGGGACCGCCGCACTCGCCCACGGTGCGGTCATCATCAGCACCGTGGAAACCGCCTGGCAGGAGATCCGGCGCCGCCACCCGGACGTGCCGCATCTCGCGGTCACCACCGCGGGCGGCGACGGTGCGGACCCGACACGATGCGCGACCCTGCGCACCGGCCGAGAGTTCACCCGCGACGGTGCGCTGACCATGGAGCTCCAGTTCTCCCCCGCCGCGTTGCGCCATGGAGGCCGGGCCAATCTGCAGGCGCTGCTGCACCACGCCGCGCACGGCGTGGCCCGGCGGCGCGGCGTGAAGGAGGTGAGCAGCGGCTACCGCTGGCACAACAAGCACTTCGCGCGCATCGCCCGCGATCTCGGACTCACCCCGCCCCGGCGCGCGACTGCGGTTGTCGGGATGACCGACTGCCGGCTCAGCGATGCCGAGGCCTCCCGGTGGGACGAGGTGATCGCGATCCTGGACGCGGCGGCGGGCGCCCAGCTCGAGGCCCTCGTGCAGTCCACCGCCGCCCCTCGCAGTGCCCGCTCCGGCAGCCGGTTCGCCGTCGTGTGCGCGGAGTGCTCGCCACCTCGGCGGCTCCAGATCACGCCCTTCGCCTTCGACCAGGGACCGCTGCTGTGCGGGGTGTGCCTGACCAAGTTCCGGCCAGCGCCGCCTGCCGGGTGACGGTGCCCGGACCCCGCCCAGGCATCGCGGTGACGCTGGCTGTTTCGGCCGTCAGAGGTCTTCCAGGTAGGCCTGGTGGACGGTGCGGGCGGCCTCCTGCGCGGTGGCGCGCAGGGCGGCCTGCTGGGTGGCGGCGTCGCCGAGGAAGTAGCCCGCGTACACCGCGACCCAGCCGTCGCCGCCGTCCAGGCCTCGCTCGACCCAGCCGACCTGGTGGCCCTCGCCGAGGACCACCAGGACGTCGGGCTGGACCGTCAGCTGGCCAGCGCCCAGTCGTAGCCGAAGACCGCCGGGTCGAGCGGGATGTGGACATCCATGCTGCGGAGCAGGCCGCGCAGCAGCGGGTCACGCGGCACCGGCACCATCCGATCCGCGGGTCCGGCCAGGGGCTTCTGCCCGGCGGGCTCGGGAGCGGGGGTGGTCTGCTGGGCCAGGCTTCCGTCGACCAGGTCCCGCAGCCACCCACCCTCCGCAGCCGGGCCGCCCTGATCGCGTGGCCCGGCACCGCCGGCCGGTGCCGGAGTTTCTCCCCGGAGCGCAGCGGGCGCGACTTCGGGGATGTCGGCGGCGGG
>NZ_JBEYVJ010000671.1:0-2696 GCF_040643935.1 Kitasatospora sp. NPDC047058
CCCGTCCGGGACCACCCGCCGGGACCAGCGCATCCGCCTTGACCAGCACCTTCACCCCGGCCGGGCGCCGAGACCTTCGACGCCGCGTGCGGCTTCCAGACCTTCGAGTTCGCGAGCTGCGCCTCCTGCGACGGGACCTGCCACACCTGCGAGGAAACCTGTCCGTTCACCTGTGAGGTCACGTGCTCGCCGCCCTCGTGCGGCGGAACGTGCCACACCTGCGGCACCTGCGAGCGGACCGGCTGCACCGGCTGCTGTGAGCTGTCGCTGCCGGGCGAGTCGCCCTGCGGCCCGAGCCAGATCGAGACCGCGTGCGAGACCTGCGGGATCTGCTGACCCCGCGCCCGCCGCTCCCGGCCCCGTTCGGCGCCAGGACGCCCGACACCAGAACGCCCGACACAGAACGCCCGGCACCGGAACAGCGTCCGTCGCCCGACCGGTCGGCCCGAGGAGGTCGCGTGACCGGACACCACACCACCGGCCCGCTCCCCGGCCGGGGAAGCACCCTCGCACCCGGCCCCGAAGCCGGGCCGGAGCCCGGACCGGCACCCCGGCCGGCCCCCCGACCCGCACCCCGGCCGTGGAGCGGTGTGCTCGACGGCGACCGGCGGGCCGCCGCGCTGAGGGTCGCCGCCGAGGTCGCCGAGCGGTCCGTGGACCGCGCGCTGATCTGCGAGGCGCTCGCCCTGTCCGCCCGGCAGACCCGGTACCCGGAGACGATCGGATGGCTCCCGCACGGGCTCGCCGGGGGTGACACCGGCATTGCGCTGCTCTGCGCGTACCTCGACCGGTGCCGGCCGGGGGAGGGCTGGGACGGCATCGGCCACGGCTTCCTGGCCAGCGGGCTGGCCGGGGCCGGGCCGGGTGGCGGGGAGCTCAACACCGGACTGTTCAGCGGTCTCGGCGGCACCGCGTTCGCCGTCGCGGCACTCAGCCGCGACGGCACCCGCTACCGCCGCGCGCTCGCCGCCCTCGACGGCGAACTGGCGCCGCGCGCACACCTGGTGGCCGCCCGGCTCGCCGCCGACCTCCCCGGCCGACCGGTGAGCGACTTCGACCTGGTCTCCGGTGCGAGCGGGCTGGCCGCCGGCCTGCTGCCGCAAGGCCCGCAAGGTCCAGGCGGTCCAGACGGTGCACGCGAGCCGCTCCCGCCGTCGGCCGGGTCGGCGCTCTCCGCCCTGCTCGCCGCGCTGGTACGGCTCGCCGTTCCGGACGGCCTGAGCGCGCGCTGGGCCACCCCGCCGGAGCTGCTCGGCGACCCCTCGACACGCACCACCTACCCGTACGGGAACCTCAACTGTGGCCTGGCGCACGGGATCCCGGGCCCGCTGGCGGTGCTCGCGCTGGCCCTCCGGGCCGGCCATCGGCTGCCCGGCCAGGAGGAGGTCGTCCGCTACCTGGCGGGCTGGCTGGCGGCGCACCGCACCGACGACGAATGGGGGGTCAACTGGCCCTCGGCCTTCCCGCTGCTGCCGCCCGACGGGCAGCCGCCCGCCCCGCCGCCCGTCCCGGGCCGCAGCTCCTGGTGCTACGGAAGCCCCGGGATCGCCCGCGCCCTCTGGCACGCCGGCGAGGCCCTGGACGACGAACGGCTGCGCACGCTGGCCGTCGACGCCCTCACCGCCGTGCTGCGCCGTCCGCCCGCCGTCCGCTGCCTCTACTCGCCGACCTTCTGCCACGGTGTCGCCGGGCTTCTCCAGGTGGTGCTGCGGTTCGCCCACGACACCCGCCTGCCGCAGTTCACCACCGGCGCGGAACACCTGGCCGACCGGCTGCTCGCCGACTTCGAACCCGCCCGGCCCCTCGGGTACGCCGCGGTGGAGCCCGGCGACAACCGGGTGGACCGGCCCGGCCTGCTGGACGGCGCCGCAGGAGTCGCCATGGTGCTGCTGGCCGCCGCGACCGACGCCGAGCCCGGCTGGGACCGGCTCTTCCTCCTCTCATGACCGCCGACAGCCCCGGACGCCGCGCCGCCCGGCCGCTCTACCGGCCGCTGGGCTGGGCCATGGTACGGGCGCCCCTGCTGCCCGCCACCGCACTGGACGGCGCCGCGACGGCCACCGACGGCGACAGCCTCACGCCCGCCGACCCGCGGGTCCGGCTCGCCGTCCAGGTGGCCAGCCACGACCTGGCCGCCGCCCTGGCCCGCACCCCGCCCGACGACCCCGCGGCGCGCCGGGTACGCGGAAAGCTGGCCCGCTATCTGATCCGGATGTGCACCCGGCCCACGCCGTTCGGCGTCTTCGCCGGGGTCGGCCTGGCCGGCTGGAGCGACCGCACCGACCTGGCGCTCGCCCCCGGGCCGCCGCACACCCGCACCCGGCCGGACATGGCCTGGCTGCTCGGGCTGGTCCACCGGCTGGAGGAGGATCCGGACGTCCGCGCCGGCCTGCGGCTGACCACCAACGCGTCCGTCGTCCTGCGCGGCGGCCGCGCGATGCTCGCCGACGGCGGCACCGGCGGCGAGCCCGGCAGCCGGCCCGACGGCGGCTCGGAGGGCGTCTCGATCCGGCTCACCGCGGCGGTCCGCCAGGTGCTGGAGGACGCGCGCCGGCCGACGCCGCCGGACGTCCTGGCGGCCGGCCTCTCCCGGCTGTCGGGCGCGACACCCGGCAAGGCGGCCGCGCTGGTCGAGCGGCTGCGCTCTCGGCGCGCCTCGGCGTCGGACCGGCCGCGCCGATCCCACCTGCTGGGGA
>NZ_JBEYVJ010000672.1:0-2695 GCF_040643935.1 Kitasatospora sp. NPDC047058
GGCGGCGGCTACATCGTGGTGGCCGACGACGAGTCCAACGTGCTGCGGCTCTACACCGGCCACGCCGCGGTCCCCGCCCATCGCCACCAGGCTCCGGACATCCCGGCGGTCGCGCCCGCCCACCCGCTCTCTCATGCCTGCCTCCGGCTCACCAGCCTCCCGTCCCCACCCGCCGCCACCCCACGGCACCACACCGCCGCACACCCGACCCCACCCGCTCGGCCCAACCGGGCACGGGGGAACGCCGCACGCTCAAGGCCGTTGCCGCACACCGGTTTCTTGCCATAACCGGTTTGCAGTGCAAAGCTGACGGCATGACAGACGCATCGGTGCCCTCGCCGCACACACCCCGTGAAGTCCTCGCCGGCCTCGGTGACTTGACCCGGCGGGTCCGTGCCGTGCAGCGCGGCGCCTGGTTCCCTCTCCTGCTGTTCGGCGTGCTCACGCTCGGCGCCGTCGTGGTGGGCCGTCTCACCTTCAGGATCGAGTCCGTTCCCTGCCCTGCCGACGACCCGACGGCAGGCGCCGGCTGCACCGCGGTCACGCAGGGCTCGGCGGTCTACTGGCCCGTCGGGCTCGCCCTCGCGTACGCCGCGACAGCGTTCTTCTACGTCCGCCGCTCCCGCAACCGCGGCGTGGGCACCCCGGTCCGGCCGTACATCCTCACCGGAATCGTCCTCGGCAGCCTGGTGACCGCCACCACGCTCTGGGTCATCCGCAACGGGATGCCGGAGCCGGGCGCACCGCTCGACTTCTGGGGCCTGCACCTCGACCCGGGCTCCGGCGCGACGCTGTTCCTGGAACGACTCGTCGGCAACGCCGCGGCCGTCGGGCTGCCGCTGCTGGTGCTGTCCTTCGTGGAACGCAGCGCCGCCCTGCTGCTGCTCACCGTGGCGTACCTGGCCATCGAGCTGGTGCCGCTCACCACCGGCTGGGCGGGGATCGACGCCACCTCGCCGTGGTCCTCCCTGCCGCACTTCGCCGTCCCCGGTGCTCTCCTCCTGCTCGGCGCCCTCGGCTTCCGCCTGGCCGAACTGCCCGGCCGGCGCGACGCGTCATGACCGATCAGCCCGACCCGCACCCCGTCACCGCGCTGGACGACGTCGTCCACCAGCGCGTCCGCCTCGGCATCCTCACCATCGCCCACCAGGCGCGCCGGGTCGAGTTCGGCTTCCTGCGCACGGCGCTCGAACTCACCGCCGGCAACCTCAGCCAGCACCTGGCCACCCTGGAGAAGGCCGGACTGGTCGACATCGAGAAGGGCTACGAGGGCAAGCGCGCCCGCACCTGGCTCTCCCTCACCCCCGCCGGCGACCGCGCGCTCCGGGACGAAGTCAGCCAACTCAAGCGGCTGATCCACCAGATCGAACAGGGCGGCGCAGACACGCCGTAGCACGGTCGCCCGGGAAGTCCGTCCGCCGCGACCAGTATCGCGCGGGACGCGGCGACCACACGCAGCACACCGAACACCATCCGAAGAGACCTGGGGAGGACCTGTGACCACGACATCGGTCACCACCCGAACGGACCTGACGCGCCGTCGCCTGCTCGGGGCAGCGCTGATCGCCGGGATCGGGGCCGGCGTGCCGCTCGGCGCCGCAACCGGCGCGTGGGCGGCTCCGGCCCCCTCCGGCCCGGCACGGCTCACCCTTCCTGCGCCCACCGGACCGTACCCGGTGGGCACGGTGCCCCTCCACCTCGTCGACACCTCGCGTCCGGATCCCGGCGCCGGCCCCGGGCGATACCGCGAGCTGATGGCCGGCGTCTGGTACCCCGCCGGCCGGACCGATGGCCTGCCGCGCGCTCCCTGGATGACCGAGGGCGCGTTGCGGGCGTTCCTGGCCGACGTGGGTTTCCCCCTCGACCCCGCCCTCGGCCCGCTCACCGCCGGGTACGCGAACGCGCCCGTACGCCGCACGGGCCGCCGCCTGCCCGTCGTCGTGTACTCGCACGGCGCGGGCAGCCACCGCGGCGACCACACCGTCGTGGTCCAGGAACTCGCCAGCCACGGCTACGCGGTGGTCGCCATCGACCACACGGACGACGCCTTCACCGAGTTCCCCGACGGCCGGGTCACCGTCCCGGCGGAGGCGCCGCCGTTCCCGGGGCCACGGGACTTCGCCGCGGACATCCGGTTCGTGCTCGACGTCGTCGAGGGCCTTGCCGCCGGGCGCAACCCCGACGCCGACGGAACCCCTCTGCCGCAGGGCCTGCTCGGCGCTCTCGACCCGCAGCGCATCGGCGCGTTCGGCTGGTCGAAGGGCGGCACCGCCACCGCGCTCACCATGATCGCCGACCGGCGCATCCGGGCCGGGCTCGCCATCGACGGCCCGATGCAGCCGACCATCACCGCCGACCTGGACCGGCCGTTCATGATGATGACCGCCGACTTCACCCGGGCCGCCATGCCGGACGTCGCCGGGTTCTGGACGCACCTGCGCGGCGGGCGCCTGAACATCCAGGCCGACGGGGCCGTCCACAAGTCGTACGGCGACGACGCGACGCTGATCCCGCAAGCCGGCAGGCTCCTCGGCATGACCGACCAGCAGATCCAGGACATGGTCGGCACGCTGCCCCCGGCCCGGGCGGTACGGATCCAACAGGCCTACCCGCTCGCGTTCTTCGACCGGCACCTGCGGCACCGCGGGGAGCGCCTCCTCGACGGCCCGAGCCCGGCCTTCCCCGAGGTGAGGTT
>NZ_JBEYVJ010000673.1:0-2687 GCF_040643935.1 Kitasatospora sp. NPDC047058
GTCGAGGGTGACCGCGAGCTCCGGGTAGCTCTTGTCGTCGCGGTACTTGACGTTGAAGCGGGGGTCGAATCCTGTGCGGCCTGTTCGCCGAGGTGCTCGGCGTGCCGCAGGTCGGCGTCGACGAGGACTTCTTCGACCTGGGCGGGCACTCCCTGCTCGCCACCCGGCTGACCGCGCGGGTGCGCTCGGTGCTCGGCGTCGAGCTCGGGCTGCGCGCGCTCTTCCAGTCGCCCACCGTGGCCGGTCTGGCCGGGGCGCTGGCCGCGGACGCGGGCCTGGTCCGCCCGGCGCTGACCGCGCACGAGCGGCCGGAGGCGGTGCCGCTCTCCTTCGCCCAGCGCCGGCTCTGGTTCCTGCACCGCATGGACGGCAGCGCCGCCACCTACCACATCCCGCTGGCACTCCGGCTGACCGGAACGCTCGACCGGGCGGCGCTGGACGCGGCGCTGGCCGACGTGGCGGCCCGGCACGAGAGCCTGCGCACGGTGTTCCCGGAGGTCGACGGCGTGCCGTGCCAGCGCGTGCTGGACCCGGCCGAGGCCCGGCCCCGGGCGCGGCTGACCGACGTGCCGGCGGCCGAACTGCAGGACCGGCTAGCCGAGTTCGCCCGACGGCCGTTCGACCTCGCGGCGGAGCCGCCGCTGCGCGCGGAGCTGTTCGCGGTGGCGGAGAAGCCGGACGAGCACGTGCTGCTGGTGGTCATGCACCACATCGCCGGTGACGGCTGGTCCACCGGCCCGCTGGCCCGTGACCTGGCCGAGGCCTACGCCGCCCGGTGCGAGGGCCGGGAGCCGGGCCGGCCGGAGCTGCCGGTGCAGTACGCCGACTACACGCTGTGGCAGCGCGACCTGCTCGGCGACGCCGCCGACCCGGACAGCCGCTTCGCCGAGCAGCTCGACTACTGGAAGCGCCAGTTGTCCGGCCTTCCGGAGCTGCTCCGGCTGCCCGTCGACCGGCCGCGCCCTGCGGTCGCCGGGTGGCACGGGGACCACGTCGGCCTGGAGCTGAGCCCCGAACTGCACGTGGCGCTGCTGGAGTTGGCGCGGCGCACCGGCACCAGTCTGTTCATGGTGCTGCAGGCGGGCCTCGCCGCGCTGTACACGCGGCTGGGTGCGGGGACGGACATCGCGATCGGGAGCCCGATCGCGGGGCGGACCGACGAGGCGTTGGACGAGCTGGTCGGGTTCTTCGTGAACACGCTGGTGCTGCGCACGGACACGAGCGGGGACCCGGGCTTCGCCGAACTGCTCGGGCGGGTACGGGAGACGGCGCTGTCGGCGTTCGCGCACCAGGACGTGCCGTTCGAGCACCTGGTGGAGGTGCTGAACCCCTCCCGGTCGCTGTCGCACCACCCGCTGTTCCAGACCATCCTCGCCGTGCAGAACGCGCCGATGGGCCGGTTCTCGCTGCCCGGCCTGGACGTCGCCACCTACGCGGTGCCCACCGGGACCGCCAAGTTCGACCTCGGTGTGAGCCTCGCCGAACAGTTCGGTCCGGACGGGAGCCCGGCCGGGATCGCCGGCGCGGTGGAGTACGCCACCGACCTGTTCGACCACTCGACGGTCGCCGCCCTGGCCCGGCGCTGGACGCTCCTGCTGGAGGCCGTCACCGCCGACCCGGAGCAGCCGATCGGACGGATCGACCTCCTCGACGCCGACGAGCGGCACCACCTGCTGGAGCGGGGCAACGCGACCGCCCGCGAGGTGGCCGCCGTCCCGGTGCCGCAGGCCTTCGCCGCCCAGGTGGCGGCGACGCCGGATTCGGTCGCCCTGGTCAGTGGCGACCTGGAACTGAAGTACCGCCAGTTGAACGCACGGGCCAACCGGTTCGCGCACTCGCTGATCGCCCGCGGAGTGGGGCCGGAGCAGCTGGTCGCGGTGGCCCTGCCACGGTCGGTGGAAGCGGTGGTGGCCGTCCTGGGCGTGCTCAAGGCCGGTGCCGCCTACCTGCCGGTGGATCCGGCGTACCCCGCCGCCCGGATCGCGTTCATGCTCGACGACGCCCGCCCGGCCGTGGTGGTCGACGACCCGCCGATGGTGGCCGACGTCGCGGAGTGGCCCGACACCGACCCCGAGGTCACCCTCGACGTCCGGCAGCCGGCCTACGTGATCTACACCTCCGGCTCGACCGGCCGCCCCAAGGGCGTCGTGGTCGCCCACGGCGGCGTGGCCAGCCTGGTCGCCGCCCAGATCGAACGGTTCGCGATCGAGCCCGACAGCCGGGTGCTCCAGTTCGCCTCGCCCAGCTTCGACGCCTCGGTGTCGGAGATCTACACCGCCCTGCTGCGCGGCGCGGCCCTGGTGCTGCCGCCCGCGGCGGACCCGGTCGCCGCGCTGACCGACCCGGACCTCGCCGTCACCCACGCGACCGTGCCCCCGTCCGTCCTGGCCGCCCTGCCGGAGGACTCGCTGACGGTGGCGACGCTGATCGTGGCCGGGGAGGCGTGCCCGCCGGAACTGGTGGCCCGGTGGGCGCCCGGGCGCCGGATGATCAACGCCTACGGTCCGACCGAGACCACGGTGTGCGCGACGATGAGCGACCCGCTCACCCCCGGCTCCGGCGCGCCGCCGATCGGCCGGCCGATCACCAACGCCCGGGTGTACGTGCTGGACGAGCGGCTGCGGCCGGTGCCGCCCGGCGTGCCCGGCGACCTGTACGTCGCGGGCGCGGGGCCGATCGGGAGAGCG
>NZ_JBEYVJ010000674.1:0-2681 GCF_040643935.1 Kitasatospora sp. NPDC047058
TCGGACGCGAACAGCAGGTCGTTACGGGGCGAACCGCTCTCCAGGATTTCACCCTTGAAGTCGAACGCCCGGCGCAGCCCTCGCCCGAGCGCCGGCTCTTCGTGGCCCGGACGGTCGCGATCGGCGCCTCCGGCGCGGCGGCGGCCATCGTCGGCAACGGCGCGTACGGGGTGCTGCGCGGACCGCGGCTGAAGCAGGTCACCGTCCCGCTGGCCAAGCTGCCCGCGCAGGCGCACGGCTACCGGATCGCCGTGGTCAGCGACATCCACCTCGGGCCGATCCTCGGCCGCGGCCACACCCAGCGGATCGTCGACACGATCAACGGCGCCCGGCCCGACCTGATCGCGATCGTCGGCGACCTGGTCGACGGCACGGTGCCCGAGCTCGGCCCCGCCGCCGAACCGCTGGCACAGCTGCGGGCGCGCGACGGCGCGTACTTCGTCACCGGCAACCACGAGTACTTCTCCGGCGCCGCGCCCTGGGTGGACTTCGTCCGCGAGCTCGGCGTCCACCCGCTGCAGAACGCGCGGGTCGAGCTGCCCGGCTTCGACCTGGCCGGGGTCAACGACCTCGCCGGCCGCTCCGAGGGCGAGGGACCGGACTTCGACAAGGCGCTCGGCGACCGCGACCGGGCCCGCACGTCCGTGCTGCTCTCGCACCAGCCGGTCACCGTCCACGACGCCGTCCGGCACGGCGTGGACCTCCAGCTCTCCGGCCACACCCACGGCGGCCAGCTCTGGCCCGGCAACTACCTCGCCGAACTGGCCAACCCCACCGTCGCCGGGCTGGAGCGCTACGGCGACACCCAGCTCTACGTCACCCGCGGCGCCGGCGCCTGGGGCCCGCCGGTCCGGGTCGGTGCGCCGTCCGACATCACCATCGTCACGCTGGCCTCGCTCCGGGCCTGAGCAGGGGTGCGCCGCCGGGGGCTCAGGGCTGCTCGCCCTCGCCCTCGGTGTCGATGTGCGGCAGCACCCGGTCCAGCCACCGGGGCGTCCACCAGGCGGCCGCCCCGAGCAGCGTCATCACGGCCGGCACCAGGAGCAGCCGCACCACGGTGGCGTCGATCAGCACGCTGACGGCCAGCCCGAGGCCCATCATCTTGATGACGATGTTGTCGCTCACGATGAAGGCCGCGAACACGCTGACCATGATCAGCGCCGCGCAGGTGATCACCCGGGCGGTGATCTCCAGGGCGTGCGCGACGCTGCCCCGGCTGTCCCCGGTGCGCAGCCAGGCCTCGTGCACCCGGGACAGCAGGAAGATCTCGTAGTCCATGCTGAGGCCGAAGACGATGGCGAACATCATCATCGGGACGTAGCTCTCGATCGGCACCTCCCCGGAGACCCCGAGGGCCGGCCCGCCCCAGCCCCACTGGAAGACCGCGACCAGCACGCCGTACGAGGCGGCGATGGAGATCAGGTTGAGCACGGCGGCCTTCACCGCGACCAGCACGCCGCGGAAGACGAGCAGGATGATCAGGAAGGCCAGGCCGACCACCACGGCGATGATCGGCAGCAGGCGCTCGGCGACGATGTTGCGGAACTCGACCTGGGCGGCGGTCGTGCCGGTCACGTAGGTCTTGGCGCCGGTGCCCGCCGCGGCCTGCGGCAGGACGGTGTCGGAGAGGTCGTCGACCAGGTCGGTGGTCCGCTGGTCCTGCGGCCGCTGCGCCGGGGTGACGGTGTCGAAGAGCACCGCGCCGTCCGAGCTGGTCTGGAGCGGGGTGGCGCCGGCCGCGTAGGGCAGGCCGGTGAGCGCCTGCTGCAGGTCGGCCTGCAGCGCGGGCCGGGCGTCGGCCGGGACGGCGCTCTGGTCGACGACCACCGTGACCGGGCCGTTCGAGCCGGGCCCGAAGGCGTCGGACATCAGGTCGAAGGCACGCCGGTCGGTGAACGAGACCGGGTCGGCGCCGTCGTCGATGTGGCCGAGCTGGATGGAGAACAGCGGGATGGCGAGGACGCCGACGACGACCAGCCCGGCGGTCAGGAACCACCACGGGCGGCGTTCCACCCGTTGGGCGTAGCGGTGCCAGCTGCCGGTGATCTCCTCGCCCGGCGCGGCCCCGGTCTCGGCGATCGGCCGGTGCACGGTCCAGCGGTCCATCCGGCGGCCGATCAGGCCCATGCACGCCGGGAGCAGGGTCAGTGCGGCGAGGACGGCGGAGATCACGGTCACGCCGGCGGCGGCGCCCAGCTTGGCGATGAAGTTCACCCGCGAGACGGCCAGGCCCGCCAGCGCGATGACCACCGTGCAGCCGGAGACCAGCACCGCCCGGCCGCTGGTGGCCACGGCGTGCCCGGCGGAGGCCACCGGGTCCCTGCCGTCCATCAGGTTCTGCCGGTGCCGGGTGAGCAGGAACAGGGCGTAGTCGATGCCGACCCCGATGCCGATCATGGTGGCCAGGGTCGGGGCCACGGTGGCGAACGTGGTGGCCGCCGCCAGCAGGCCGAGCAGCCCGAGGCCGACGATCGCGCCGATCAGGGCGGTGACCAGCGGCAGCCCGGCGGCGATGACGCTGCCGAAGCCGACCAGCAGCACGACGACCGCGACCCCGAAGCCGATCAGCTCGCTCAGCCGGTCGTCGGCCGGCGGACGCGCCAGCTCGCCGAGCGGCCCGCCGTACTCCACCTGCACCCCGGCGTCCCGCAGCGGGGCCACGGCCGCGTCCACGCCGTCCA
>NZ_JBEYVJ010000675.1:0-2672 GCF_040643935.1 Kitasatospora sp. NPDC047058
GATCCTCTCCTTCGGCCGGGTGCCGGCGCGGACGCCGGGCCGGCGCGCCGCCTACGCGTCGAGCCTGGTGGCGTACTCGCTGGTGGTGGGGTTGTGCGCGGCACTGGCGCTGGCGCCGGCCATGCAGCGCTGGGAGTGGCTGTTCCCCATGCCGGGCACCCGGCAGGCGTGCGTGCAGTCGGGCCGGTACGCGAGCCTGCAGGCGCAGGCCGATCTGGGGGTGCTGGCCGGCCGGGCCGGTGATGCGCTGACGCACGCGCAGCTCACGCAGGCCCGGCAGGCCGTCGACGACTGCCACGCCGCCACCGGGTCGCCCAGCCGGCGGCGGGCCTCGCGCCACAGCTTGAGCAGCTTCCCGCGGACGTACGGGTAGCGCACCCGGCTGGGCGAGTAGGTGTACCAGGAGAACGAGGCCCCGCGCGGGCAGCCGCGCGGCTCGTACTCGGGGCAGTCGGTGCCGATGGACGGGTAGTCGGTCGCCTGGTGCTCCCAGGTGATGATCCCCTCCTTGACGTACACCATCCACGAGCAGGAGCCCGTGCAGTTGACCCCGTGGGTGGACCGCACCACCTTGTCGTGGGACCAGCGGTCCCGGTAGAAGCCCTCCCACTCGGTGCCGCCCGCACCGAACACCGCCCGGCCGTCCGCCGACACCTCACGGCGTGTCAGCAGGCGTCTCGCCGCCAGCGGCCAGTGCTGTTCTGCGCGGGGACCGCCCTCACCCGCCGTCTTCTCGTGCTCCATGGGCGGAACGCTAGGCAGCGCACGGCCACCCGCGCGGGGGCCGAAGGTCCCTCGTCACCCCGCCGGCCGGCCCCGTCCCGCGGAGGGGAATCAGGCCTTCCGGTCCCGGTGGCCAGGACCATCGGCGGGGCCCCGGCACCCCCCGGACGCAGCAGGCTGATGCCCGACCGAACCGGAGGTGACCAGCGTGTACGACCCGACCCCGCGCCCGCCCAGGGCCCGCGCCGTCCGCCTGCAGCATCAGGACGTGGCGGACCGGCCGTTCATCGTGATCTGGGAGTCGACCAGGGCGTGCCCGCTCGCGTGCCGCCACTGCCGGGCCGAGGCCGTGCCCGACCGCGACCCGCGGGAGCTCGACACCGCGGCGGCCGAGGACCTGATCGGCCAGGTGGCGGCCTTCGGAACCCCCGCGCCGCTCTTCGTGATCACCGGGGGCGACCCCTTCCAGCGGCCGGACCTGCTGGAACTGGTCGCCCACGCGACGCGGACCGGCGTCCGGGTCGCGGTCTCCCCGTCGGGCACTCCCACCCTCACCGCGGAGAACCTGCGGGCGGTCCACGAGGCCGGCGCGATCGGGCTCTCGCTGAGCCTCGACGGCTCCACCGCGGAGCGGCACGACGGCTTCCGCGGCGTGCCCGGCGTCTACCGCTGGACGCTCGACGCCTGGCGGACGGCCCGGGAGCTCGGCCTGAAGGTCCAGATCAACACCACCGTCACCCGGCACAACCTGGACGACCTGCCGGACGTCGTCCGGCTGGTCCACGAGTACGGCGCCACCCTGTGGAGCGCCTTCTTCCTGGTGCCCACCGGACGCGGCCGCGACCTGGCGTCGCTGAGCCCGGCCGAGGCCGAGGACGTCCTCAACTTCGTCCACGACGTCGGCCTGACCGTGCCCGCCAAGACCACCGAGGCCCACCACTTCCGCCGGGTCGCCCTGCAGCGCCGGGTGCTCGCCGACCGGGGCGAGGACCACGTCACGGCGCTCGGCCTCGGCCCGCTCTACCGCCGGCTGCGGGCCAGGGCCGCCGAACTCGGGCTGGACGGCGCGCAGCGGCGGGCCCGCCGCCCGCCGCTGGACGTGAACGCCGGCCGCGGCTTCGTCTTCGTCTCCCACACCGGCACCGTGCACCCCAGCGGCTTCCTCCCGCTGGGCGCCGGCAGCGTCCGGGAGCGGCCGCTGCCCGAGATCTACCGCACCTCCGGACTCTTCACCGGCCTGCGGGACGGCGACCGGCTCGGCGGCCGCTGCGGCCGGTGCGAGTTCCGCCGGGTCTGCGGCGGCTCCCGCTCGCGCGCCTACGGCCTGACCGGCGACCCGTACGCGGAGGAGCCGTGGTGCGACTACCGGCCCGGGTCCTTCCCGTACCAGCGGGAACTGGCGGCGCTGCTGCCGCCGGCGCACGGTTCGGCGGACCGGTCATGAGCGCCCCGACGCCCGCCGCCCCCGGGCGGCCCGACCGGCGCACCCGGTACACGTGGGCGCACCTCCTGGTGGCGGCCTGGCTCGCCCTGGCACTGGTGGCCGCCGCCGCCGGGCGGACGCTGCCGGTGGCCCGCTGGCTGGCCGTACACCTGTTCCTGCTCGGCGCGGCCACCACGGCCGTCCTGCTCTGGAGCGAGCACTTCGCCGTCGCCCTGCTGCACGCGCGGCAGCCCGCCGAGCGGTGGAGCCGGGCGCGCCTGCTCGGCGCCAACCTGGCCGTGCTCGGCGCGCTGACGGGGGTGTGGGCGGAGCTGCCCGCGCTGACCGCCGCCGCCTGCCTGCTGCTGGTCGCGGCCGTCGCCGCCCACCTGGTGGTGCTGGTGCGCCTGGGCCGCGGGGCCCTGGGCGGGCGGCTGGCCCCGGTCGTGGGCTACTACCGGGCCGCCGCGGCGGCCCTGGTGGCCGGCGTGGTCCTCGGCGGGTCGCTGGCGGCCGCCGGGCTCGG
>NZ_JBEYVJ010000676.1:0-2665 GCF_040643935.1 Kitasatospora sp. NPDC047058
CCAGGTCGTCGAGGCCGCCGCCACGGCGGGCGCTCCCAACCTCGGGCTCCCGGCCAACCTCGACGACCTGAAGAAGTGAGTACCGTCCTGCCCTCGCGGGGTGGTGCGGGTGCGTGGCAGCCTGGAGGTGGAGTTTTGCGCAGGTCGCCCGTGTGGGTGACACGGTGGTGCTTTCGAAGGAGTCCGTGCCATGGCCGGTAGTGCCACGGGCGGTGGCCGTAGCGGCCGGACCGTCGAGCGTGCTTTTGCGGGTGGGTGGACCACCGTAGCCGGGATCATGCTGATCTTCAGCGGCATCATGGCGGTGTTTCAGGGGATCGCCGGTATCGCGAATGACGACCTGCTGGTGGTCACCCGGAATTACACGTACTCGATGAGCAACACGGGCTGGGGATGGATTCAGCTGGCCCTCGGTGCCGTCCTCGTTCTGGCCGGAACGGCGCTCGTCGGGGGCGGGGGAGCCCTGTGGGCGCGGGCCGTCGGCGTCGTCGTGGCCGGGCTCGGGATGATCGCCAACTTCCTCTGGCTTCCCCACTACCCGTTCTGGGCGATCGTTCTGATCACGATCGACGCCTTCGTCATCTGGGCGCTGTGCGTCGGAACGACCAGAACACTGGACTGACGGTTGCGGACGCGCCCGCACGGCCGGAGCGGCGTGGTGCCCACGTTCCGGCGCAGGGCCGGGCCGTTCCGCCGGCGCGACCGTTCACCGTCCGCGGGTCAGCGGTCGGCGTTGTACGCGTCCCACGCCTGCTTCTGCCAGAACAGCACGAGGAAGAGCGCGAGCAGCAGCTCGTCGGACAGCGAGTCGTCCTCGCCGTGCAGCCGGACGCGAATGGGGCGGCTGCCGAGCCGGTCGTAGAAGATCTCGACGGGGCCGACGGCGGACACCCGGCTGCCGTGCCGATCGTAGGTCAACTCATAGGGGCCGATGCGCAGCAGGCGGGCGCCGTGCTTGCTGGCTTCGCAGGTCCACTGGCCGACCGTGCGCGGCAGGGAGGACCACCGGCGGTAGGTGATCTCGATGCCGCCCACGGCGCGCAAGGTCGAACCGAGCCGCTGGTACTCGAGTGCCCATGGCCCCAGGGCGCGTGGCGTGCTGTCCAGCCACTCCCGGTGGCCGTAGGTGACCGCCGCGCCGCCGATTTCGCGCAACAGCCCTTTGTGGTACGTCAGCTCGATGTCCGTGTCCATGCCTCGACCCACCTCCGGGGAGGGCGCCACGAGGAGTCGTCGCGTCGTGGTTCTCCGAGAGCGACAGCTCCAGCCTTACACCTGCGGCGGACTCCCCGCAGCACGACGGCGCGGCGGGGGCTACGGCTGCCGCGGCCCAGGGGTGGTCAGGAGAGCGTTGCGAAGCCGGCGCAGAGCAGGCGGACGCTTCGCGTGAACTTCTCGTCCTGGTCCAGCCGCGGAGCCAGCGGGCCCATGAGCAGGGGAAAGCGCTCGCACAGTTCGGCGTGGAGCTCGGCGGTGACGGCCGGGGGCGCCGTGGGCTGGTTCTGCTCCTGGAGCACGAAACCGGTGACGTGGCTGAGCAGGGTGTCGGCGGCGACGCCGCACTGGTCGTGGGGCAGGCCGGCATCGACGAGGGTGCCCAGCAGGCGTTCCATCAGGGAGAAGGCGCCGGTGCTGAGCGTGCCCGGGCTCTCGGCGAGGAGCCGGGCGCCGCCGGGGTGCTGCTTGATGCTCCGGCGCAGGGCGGTGGCCTGGGCCGCGACGTGGTCCTGCCAGGTTGCGGCGGGCGGGAGGGCGGCGAGGGCTTCGGTCCCGGCGTCGTACGCCTGACGGCAGACCCGGTCGGCCATCAGGGCGAGCAACTCGTCCTTGCCGCGCACGTGGTAGTAGAGGCTGCCCGCGTGGGTGTCCAGGCGGTCGGCGACCTGACGCATCGACAGGTTGTGGTAGCCGACCTCGGCGAAGACGGCCATCCCCGCATCGACGATGCGCTCCCTGGTGAGCTTCACGCAACCACCGTACAGCGTTCTCCAACACTGTTCGAAAGTTGTGCTAGCTTGGCGCGGTCAAATTTTCTAACGGCGTTGGAAAGCGCCGCAACCGGGGGAGATGGGGCATGGGGGCGATCGTCTTCAACGTGACCACGGCCGCGTTGATGATCATGATAGTCAACTGCGGGCTCGGCGCGGTCGGCCGCGACACGCTGCACGGACGGCCGCTCCCGTGGGCGGCCATCGCCCTGAGCGCGCTCGCCGTCGGCGGCGTGCTGCTCCAGCTGGCCTGGTCCGGCGCCATGGACGCGCTGGACGCCGACCCCGCCAAGTCCGGCTGGTGGCGCGAGTTCACCTCGGTGTTCATGCAGAACGGCGGCCTCTTCGGCGGCCTGTGGAACCTCCTCACCCTTGCCGCCGTCGCCGCGCTCGCCCAGTGGTACTGGGGCGGCCCGCTCACCCTCGGCTTCTTCCTCGCCGGCATCGTGCTGCCCGGCCGCATCGACACCCTGCTCGGCTTCGGCGACGGGCCCAGCACCGATCCGCGCAACTTCGCGGGCAGCTCCGGCGCCACCTACTTCCTCGGCGCCACCCTGGCCCTCGCGCTGCTCACCCGCACGCGCCTCCCCAAGGAGATCGCCCTGGCGGCCGGCGTCCCGGTGCTCGGCCTGGCGATGTGGCTCGGTCAGGAGAACGGCCACGGGCTGGTGTGCGTC
>NZ_JBEYVJ010000677.1:0-2644 GCF_040643935.1 Kitasatospora sp. NPDC047058
AACGCGCTGCTCCGGGCAAGCACCGAGGACGGGCACGCCTCGCTCGGCTGGCCGGAGGCCGGGCGGATCGAGGCCGGGTCGCTGGCCGACTTCACCTCGACCAACCCGGACGCGGCCGCTACCAGAAACGGACTTAACGTCCTCTCAAGTTCCCAGACGAGCGGGACGTCCTCGTAGCGCGCTCACCGGCCAGTGGCCGGGCCGTCCGGGGGACGCTCCCCGCCGGGGCGGCCCCTTCGTGATGCCGCCCGACCGTGCCGGATGGTGCAACTGGCAGCACGCCTGACTTTGGATCAGGCGACCGGGGTTCGAATCCTCGTCCGGCAGCGCAGCACCTGGAGATTTGGCCGAGTGGCAGGGCAGCGGCTTTGCTCAAGCCGTCGCCGGGCCACACCCGCGCGCGTTCGACCCGCGCACTCTCCGCGCAACACAGCAGTGTCATGGAGGAGCCGGCCGACAGGCGGCGCCGGCCTCGGTCTCGAAAACCGTTGGGGTGCGCGAGCACCCGTGTGGGTTCGACCCCCACCTCCTCCGCCAAGGGCGAGCTGGGCATGGGAGAGCCCAGGGGTCTGTAACACCCCCGCTTCGGCTGTGGCGGTTCGAATCCGCCCTCGCCCACCTCTACCGACCCCGGGCGGGCCGGCCTCCTTTGAAGGTGCGTGCGAGGCAGAGGTCTGCCCTGCTCAGGTGCTTTCGGGCGTGTCGGCGCTGCACTCCGGCGTACCTGGACTCCGGAACGTCCGAGGCGTGCTTGCGCCGGGAGTAAGGGCAAGTTTGTGCCGGAGACCTCAATGTCCAGGTCAAGGGGAGACGGCCTGCCGTTGTCGCGAGCCGGGTCTGATTGGCCGTCACCTCTTACGGCCGTGTACGGTTGAACTGTGTTCGTGCCCGTCGTGGCGTGAGCATCTGTGCATTGTCTATTCAGGGGGAAGAGATGAAGCTGGATATGAGGTCGGCGCTGCGCGGAGGGGTAGTGGCCGCGAGTGCCGCTGTTCTCATCGCCACAAACGCCGTATCGGCAGGTGCCCAGCCCGGCGTGCGCAACATTCGGTACGGAGACTCCGGGAACGGCGTGCATTGCGTTCAGATGGCGCTCAATCTCTGGGGTCGTGCGCACGATGGCTGGACCGGACGTATTTCCGAGGACGCCCCCTTCGGAGAGGAGACGCGCGGGGCGCTGTTGAACTTCCAGCGGCAGAACAACCTTTCCGCCGACGCTGTCGTGGGCCCCCGGACCGGAAACATTCTCTACTACAACTACCTCAAGCCCGCCGGCTACGCCTGGTGCTATTACCAAGTTCCTACCGCCTAACCAGCCGTAGTGAGTCTCCGGGCGGCCCCCACCGGTGTAGCCGGCGGTGGCCGCCCGCCTTTGTACTTGGCATAGAGCGCCTCGAAGCAGTCGGCGTTGAAGTTGTGGAGCACGTCCCGGATCCGGTCACTGCTGGCGAACGTCATCTCGGCGATCTTCGCCACCGGCATGCTCTGCGCGGGCAGCAGCACCATCTGGGCCCGCCGCCATGTCACCACCGAACCGGTGCCCTTTCGGACGATCCGTAGAAGGCGCTGTCCCTCGTCGTCATCGATGTCCCGCACCCGCACACGTCCAGTCACGTGAGCATTGGGCTCGTCTGGAGTGGGCTGGACGATCAACTGTCGGGCGTGGCTCCTACGATGCCAGGCATGGCGCGCTTTGACGATCTCCAGCAGTCCTTGTGGGACACCGATAGCAACTGCGGAGTGCAGCCGCCCGTCACCGACCAGGTGATTCTGGACGCCGAGCGGCTGCTGAACGTCACGCTCCCCAGCTCCCTGCTCGACCTGCTGCGACGGCAGAACGGGGGCCAGGTCACGAGCAGCCGGAATGCTTTCCCCACGAGCAGGCCAACCTCGTGGAGTGCCGACCACATCCCCTTCGACAGCATGCTGGGTATCGGCCACCGCGAGGGAACGCTCTCCCTGCTCGACAGCCCGTACCTGGTCGCAGAGTGGAACCTCCCCGCCCCTGTGGTGCTGGTCTCGGGTGACGGGCCCTGCTGGATCGGACTCGACTACCGAGTCTGCGGCCGACACGGGGAACCGTCCGTCACCTGGTTCGATGCTGACGACAGCTCGGAGTTGTCCCTCGCTCCGGACCTCCAGTCCTTCACCGAAGGCTTCACCTCCGCCGACGGGTTCGAGAGCGTGAAGAGCGATGGCTCATTCGGCTGACCCCACACGCGAAGCGCCTCCGGACTACCAGCAAGGCCAGACCCTGCCACGACCAGTACAGGTGGCAGCCGTGCAGCCGGCCGTCCACGCGGCCTCCGAGGCGCACCACTCCCGCTGACCAGCACCGCCTCCTCACGCAGGACAGACAGCTGCGCCGCCCCGTCCGTCTGGCCCGCGTCGTCGTTGTTGATCTTGCCTACCCCGGGACTGACCTGGACCTGTATTGGGCGCGGTTGAAGCGCTCGGGACTGTCTGCCAGCTCCGGTGCTCTCGTTGCTTCGGTGTTGTCCGGTGGCCGGGTAAGGTTCGGGAGCGATCGGGGGGTGACGGTGGGTAATGCGGGTTTGGTGCATCAGGTGCGGATGCTGCGGGCGGGGGTGGGTGACCCTGCGTTGATGGTGGCGCAGTTCCGGTTGAGTACGGTGCTGGTGCC
>NZ_JBEYVJ010000678.1:0-2626 GCF_040643935.1 Kitasatospora sp. NPDC047058
GGGCGGCCGTCGGGACCGGCCACCATCACGCTGCCGCGGGCGGCGAGGCCGAGCGCGGTGGGCCGGGCCGGGTCGAAGACCATCGCGGTCTGCGCGGGCGCGGCCTCGGTGGAGGTGTAGTAGTTGACCACGGTGGCGTTCGGGAACGCCCCGGTCAGTGCGGCGGCCACGGTGGGCGGCAGCGCGGCCGCGGTCGAGCCGAGCAGCCGGACCGAGGAGAGGTCGAAGCGGGTGTGCACCCCGGCGTTCAGCAGTTCGGCGGCCATCGCCGGGACCACGAAGACGCTGCCAACCCTGCGCTGTTCGATCAGCCGGGCGAAGCGGCCCGGGGTGAAGCGGGTCGCCACCAGGGCGGCCGGGTGCGCGTCCAGGGCGTTGACCAGCATGGTCTGGCCGGCGTTGGTGCCGACCGCGAAGGAGTGCAGGAATTCCTCGGAGTGGGTCAGCGGCCGGTGCCGGGCGCCCGGCCGGGTGCCGTACACCACGTTGCCGTGGGTGGCCAGGACGCCCTTGGGCCGGCCGGTCGTGCCGGAGGTGTAGAGCACCTGGGCGGGCGCGTCCGGTCCGACCTGCGGCAGCGGGCCTCCCCCGGCCCCGGCCGCGGTCGGGGGCTCGCCCGAAGCCTCGGCCTCGACGGCGAGTCCGGCCGGGCCGACGGTCCACCAGGGCCCGGCGGGGACGGCGGCGGCCGGGCCCGCGATCAGCCCGGCGGCCTCGCAATGGCCCAGTACGTAGGCGACCGCGTCGGCCGGCTGGCGGTCCGAGACCGGCACGGCGACGGCACCGGCCCGGGTCACCGCGCAGTAGTGGACGGCGAAGTCCGGCCAGTCGCGCAGCCCGAACAGCAGGCCCACCCGGTCACCGGGCCGGATGCCCCGCCGGAGCAGCGCCACGGCGGCCGCGGTCGACCGCTCCTGCCACTGGGCGAAGGTCAGCCGCTGCCCGTCGTCGGTGCTGATCGCCGTCCGGTCGGGCTGTGCAGCCGCCCGCAGGTCCAGCAGGCCGTGCACGGTGTAACCGCGGTCTGCGCGGCGCCCGGCCGGCCCGCCGGCCCGCGGCCACGCGGCCGCCCCGGACGATTCCGCGGAGTCCTCGATGTCGCCAACGGCAGCTCTGCGCATGGAACGTGACACTCTCCCCGTTGCCCCTCCAGGTCAGCCCCGAACACCTCTCGATGGGGTATTGGTCCAGACCTGGCTGAGAGATTGGCATAGACCACCTAGGGGGTCAAGGATTCCCGTGGATCTTCCCGGCCCGGGCGGTCTGCGAACCGGCCTACACCGACCTACACCGGCCCGAGCTTCCTCAACCACATGGTTGCGCAAGGAGGCGGGGCGGCGTAGCGTCGTTGTCAACCAAGCAGTTGAGAAAGACCAGGGGTGCACGCCGTGGCCGTCGACCAGCTGTCCCGGGCGTTCGTCGCCCTCGCCGACCCGACGCGCCGCGACATCGTCGCCCGCCTCGCGGTGCGCGACGCCACCGTCGGCGAGCTGGCGGAGTCGTACGCCATGTCGATGCAGGCCGTGTCCAAGCACCTCAAGGTGCTGGAGGAGGCGGGGCTCGTGAGCCGCAGTCGCGACGCCCAGCGCCGGCCCTGTCACCTCGAACCGCAGGCCCTCGACCAGATGACGACCTGGATCGAGCAGTATCGGCACCAGGCCGAGGGGCGGTTCCGCCGCCTGGACGCCGTCCTCGCGGCCATGGGCGACGGGCCGGACGCGGCAACCGAAACCCCCGAGGCCCCCGCGACCACATCCGAACAGCACACCACCCCCCGTGACAACCCGCCCGAGCCGAGCCGAGGAGCACCGTCATGACCTCCGCCGCCCACCCCCACGAGACCCGGATCGACGCGGACCCGGCCCTGCCCACCATCCGGATCGTCCGCGAGTTCGACGCCCCGCCCGAGCGCGTCTTCCGGGCGTGGACCGATCCCGGGCTGGTCGCCCAGTGGCTCGGCCCGGAGGACCTCACGATGAAGATCGACGTCTGGGAGGCCCGCACCGGCGGCTGCTACCGCTACTCCGCCGTGTCCGGGGGCGAGACCATCGCCTCCTTCTACGGCTCCTTCCACGAAGTCCGGCCGGACAGCCGGCTCGTACAGACCTTCACTTACGAGGGCGCACCGGACGGCGTCTTCCTGGAGACGGCGGTCTTCGAGCCGCTCGGGGCAGGACGCACCCGGGTCACCGGCCTCTCGGTGACCGACACCATCGCCGCCCGCGACGCCTTGATCGCCAGCGGCATGGAACGCGGCGTGGTCGAGGGCTACGCCAAGCTGGACGCCCTGCTCGCCACCGGCTGAGGCCGCCCCCGGCCCCGCCTGTCCCGCCACGCAAGCCGGCCCCGCCGCGCTGGCCGCACCCGCCCGCACCCGCTCAGGAGAGCACGGCGACCGCCTCGACCTCGACCAGCTGGTCGTTGTACCCGAGCACCGAGACGCCCAGCAGCGTGCTGGGGACGTCGTGGCTCCCCAGGTACGAGCGGTAGACCTCCCAGACCTTCACCAGGTCATCCTGGTCGGCGGAGGACGTCTCGCTCGGCAGCTATGTCGGGCAGTGGCGTGACGGCGCCAATGGCCTTGAGCGATGGTCCGGGCTTGCCTGGGTCCCACTCGGCAGCTGGA
>NZ_JBEYVJ010000679.1:0-2608 GCF_040643935.1 Kitasatospora sp. NPDC047058
AGCCGAAGCAGCCCCGGCTCACCGCCGCCCGGTCCGGCCTGACCGGCGTCGGCATGCCGGCGATGCGCGGCGAAATCCCGTGGACCACCGTGCTTCTGAGGGCGAGAATGGCGCGATGCGCCGCATCGTCCTCATCGACGCCCCGTCCAACCTCGGCCTTCGACCGCCGGCAGAAGGCACCGTACCCGGCTGCTACAAGCTGGCCGGCGCGCTGCGCGAGCAGCGGCTGCTGCGACGGCTCGGCGCGGTGGAGGGCGGTGTCGTCGTGCCGCCCCGCTACGACCGCGGCGGCTGGCGCGAGGGCGACGGCGTGTTCAACGCCGAGGCCATCGCCGGCTACACCCGCAAGCTCGCCGACCGGCTCGAACACCACGTCCGCGCAGGCGACTTCCCGCTCGTCCTCGGCGGCGACTGCTCGATCCAGCTCGGCGCCTCACTCGCCCTGCGTCGCATCGGGCGCTTCGGGGTCGCCGTCATCGACGGATCCGCCGACTTCCGCCACCCCGGCAACTCCGACCGCGTCGGCGCCGCGGGCGGCGAGGAGCTCGCCCTCGGAACCGGCCGCGGCCAGGCCGACCTGACCGACCTCGAAGGGCTGCGCCCCTACCTCCGGGACGAGGACGTCCACGTCCTCGGAATCCGCGACTACGACGACGAGCGCGCCGAACTCACCGCGCTGAAGATCGCGAACACCACCGTCGGAGAGATCCGCGAGCTCGGCGTCGAGAAGCTGGCGGCCACGGTGGTGCGGAGCCTGGAAGCCGCCCCGACCGAGGGCTTCTGGGTCCACCTGGACGCGGACGTGCTGGACCCGTCCTTCATGCCGGCCGTCGACAGCCCCGACCCCGGCGGGCTCCTGCCCGACGAACTCTCCGTGCTGCTGCGGGCCCTGGTCGGATCGCCGCGCTGCGTCGGCTTCAACCTCACCATCTACGACCCCGACCTCGACCCCGACGGCTCCTGCGCGGCCCTGCTCGCCGACCTCCTCCAGCACGCCTTCGACGCCGGAACCGGGCCGAAAGCCTGAGCCCGGGCCGAGCCCGGCCCCGCGATGGCGGACGGCGTGAGGTGGCGGTCCGCCTCCGTTGCGCACTCGGGCAAAGGGCCGCGCGATGTCCTCCGGCAGGATCCGGGTCATCATGTGAGCGCGGGTGTCGTCCTGTCCGGCCGGGACGGGCAGTGCGCGAGCACTGACGTCAGCTTGAGTCGATCCACACCCCGACACACCGTCGGACGATCAAGCCGCCGTTCACATGACCGCCCCGGTAGAAGGGTCCTTGGTGGTCACGTGTTCACAGGCTCCCCGCCGCCGGCCCGTTCCACCTGACGCGTCTCCCGGATGAGCAACGCGAGAACGCCCACCAGCAGACCGGCCGCGACGGCGATCGCCGGCTCGCCGAACCGGCGCGTGCAGATCACCCCGACCAGTGCGCCGAGGGAGAACGCTCCCACGATGACACCGTAGAGCTGCGCTCGGCGTGCGCTCCTGCGGTCCCCTCGGGTCAGCCACTGGTGCACGGCGACGACGCACTGGCGGAGGTTTCCGGTGGTCATCAAGGTGGCGTACGGCTCGCCGCGCAATGTCGTGAACGTCGAGAACTGCAGCGCGGCGACGAAGGCCACGGTCACCGTCGTCACCGGCGCCGGCGCGTTGCCCGGCAGGGTGGCGAGCATGGTGAGCAGGGCGATCTCGGTCGTCAGCACCAGCCGGATCGGCCGGCGCACGATCGTGACCGCGCGAGGTGTTCCCAGCAGTTCCACGGCGAGCACGCCGATGATGAATGCACCCACGGGAACGAGCCGCAGGGCAGCGGCGTGCCAGTGCCGGGATGTCACCTGCACGCAGAACAGCACGACGTTGCCCGACTGCAGGTTGGCGAACACTCCGTGGCGGGTGAGCGTGTACGCATCGAGGAAGCCGCCGACCGACGCCAGCAGCGCGCCAACGGGCAGTTTGTCCGTACGGCGGTGGATTGTCACCATGAAGGTCATTGTTCCGGATGCCGGTGGTCGCACCCGCTCCCTGCGTTCCCCGAACGTTTCCCCGAACCGCTTCCCGAACCGGACGTGCAGACCTCCAGGGCGACAGTCTGACTACTGCGCCGCCCGCACGGCCGCCCCCGCGGAGGCGACATCCAGGTCGATCACGACCTCGTCGCCCTCCCAGCGACCACGCTGCGAGATCGCCAGGCCGATCAACGCGAGCTCCGCTGCCTGGTCCCGCAGTGCGTACTCCTCATGAGTCTCGGGAACTCGCCCGCCCAGCTCGTCGCGTGCCCACGCGTCCACCGCAGCCTCGGCCGCAGCCCTGGGCAGTCGCATCGTGACGCGACCGACCTGGGCATCGACCTGCTCCCCGATCACCGCCAGCACCTTCGAGTCCTCCCCTCTCCGTCCCGGCGGACGCGGTGGTCACGATCACCGCCGACGGCGCCGGCGGCGCCGACAACACCGGTACCGCCTGTACCGCCACGGGGACGGGCGGGACAGGGGCACGGGTGGTGACCACCCTCCCGCCGACGCCGCCGGGCTGCCGGTGGTCCGCACCACCCCGGTCCAGCTGCGCCGCGATCCGGCGCCCGTGCTCTGGGAGTTGACCACCCTGCTG
>NZ_JBEYVJ010000680.1:0-2607 GCF_040643935.1 Kitasatospora sp. NPDC047058
GCCCCCGGCCACTGGCCGGGGGCTTCTCGCTGGTGCGCTCAGCAGGATTCGAACCTGCAACCTCTTGATCCGTAGTCAAGTGCTCTATCCGTTGAGCTATGAGCGCAAGTGCCGGACGGATCCGGTCTTGCGGGGTTGTGGTGCGCTCAGCAGGATTCGAACCTGCAACCTCTTGATCCGTAGTCAAGTGCTCTATCCGTTGAGCTATGAGCGCTCGCCCTGGTGAACGTTCCACCGGGGCGGTGCGGGGACAACATTACATGACCTGCGACGCGGGGCGAAATCGATTGATCCGGCCCCCTCCCGGGCACCCGGGAGGACCTGCGGGGCTCCCGGCCCGGACATGCGAGAAGCCCCGCCGACGTGATCGTCGACGGGGCTCCCGGCTGGCGGAGGCTGAGGGATTTGAACCCTCGATGGGCTTTAAGACCCAAACCGCATTAGCAGTGCGGCGCCATAGACCGGACTAGGCGAAGCCTCCCCACATGGATCGCATCCGCAGGGCGGACCCGTTCCGTGTGCCTGTGATGATGCCACAACCCGTGGGCTCGGCACCAACCACCGACAACGTTACTAGGCGGGTCGTCCCCGCCGCAAAGAAGAATGAGATACTGCCGTCTCCGGAGGAGCTGCCCTGAGCCGAGGAGACCTGTCGACGTGAGCAGCAGGCCGATCCGAGGCGCTGCTCGCCTCGCCGCCATACTCGACGCCCTGCCCGATGCGCTGCTGCTGGTGAACAGCAACGGCACCGTTGTGGACGCCAACAGCGCAGCGGTCCAGGCCCTGCAGGCCCCCGGCACCTCGCTGGTCGGCATGGGCGTCCTGGGCCTGCTGCCCGAGTTCGACCCCAGCCGGATCCCCGGCTCGATGCGGCCGGCCACCCGCGACGGCGAGGCGCTCGACCGCCCCGTCCGGATGACCGCCCACCGCACCGACGGGACGACCTTCCCGGTCGAGGTCTCCGGCAACGACTTCGCCGACGACGGCGGCGAGGGCCGCGGCTACGCGCTCTCCCCGCTCGTCCCGTACGACCCGTACCGCGAGGGCTCCCGCTCGCCCTCCTCCAGCGACCTGCTCCTGCTGCTGGTGCGCGACCTCTCCAGCCGGCTCGGCGTCGAGGCGGAGCTGCGCCGTCAGCACAAGCAGACCGAGATGATCCTGCGCGCCGCCGCCGAGGGCGTGCTCGGCGTGGACCTCGAAGGCCGCTGCGTCCTGGTCAACCCGGCCGCCGCGCACATCCTGGAGTACCGGGCGAGCGAGCTGGGCGGGCGCGAGCTGCACCCGCTGATCCAGCACTCCCGGGCCGACGGCACCCCGCTGGCGCTGGAGGAGTCCGCGCTGCTGGACACCCTCACCTCGGGGCGCAAGCACCGGGTGCGCGGCACCGTGCTCTGGCGCAAGGACGGCCGCCCGGTCACCGTCGACCTCACCACCGCCCCGGTCCGGGACGGCGACCAGCTCGTCGGCGCGGTGATGACCTTCACCGACCGCAGCCGCGAACTGGCCCTGATCGCCCGCAACGAGCACCTCACCGCCGTCCTGGAGAGCGAGCTGGGCGGCGCGCTGACCGCTCTGCACCGGCGGATCGACGCGCTCGCCGCCGACCCGGCCGGCCAGCTCTGGCCGGAGGCCAACTGGACGCTGCGCCGGCTGGCCGACGAGTGCCGGCGGTTCGGCAAGCTGATCGACGGCGTGCTCGCCCACCAGCGGTCCGAGGCCGGCGAGTCGCCGTCCGGGCCGGGCGGCGCCGAGGGCAAGGGCGACGGCAAGGGCGAGGAGAAGGACGGCCGGAAGGCCGCCGAGCGCGTCCCGGTCGCGCTGGACAAGGTGGTCCGGGAGGCCGTCGAGCACGCGGGCGAGCTGGTCGGCGCCGGCCGGGTGCGGTTCTCCGTGCACGCCGCCGCCGTCGAGGTGATCGCCGACCGGCAGCGGCTCGCCCAGGCGCTGGCCCACCTGGTCGCCGACGTCAGCGGCGTCGCGCTCTCGCTGGACGCCGTGCCCGGTGACCCCTCCCCCGGCCTGGCCGTCCCCGGCACCCAGGCCCTGCCGCCGGGCGCCCCCGAGGTGCCGGTGGTGGTGCTCGCCGCCGCCCAGCGCGGCGAGGTCGCCCGGGTGGAGATCCGCGGCCCCGGCCGCGGTGGCAGCCCCGTCCACCTGCCGATCGCCCGCGCGGTGGTCGAGCGGCACGGCGGTGTGCTCCAGCCCCACGAGATGCCCGGCAAGCCCGGCACCACCTACGTCGTCGAGCTGCCGCTGGACCCGGCCGCGGCGAAGGCCGCCGCCGAGCGCGCGGCGGCCGAGGGGCGCTCCGACCGCCCCAAGGAGACCGACTCCGCCGTCCTGCCCGACCTGCCGGGCATCCCGCAGCTGCCCACCGCCCGACAGGGCGAGGACGAGGACGGGGTGGCGCCCGGCGGCACGGCCGGTCCGACCGGTGCGGCTCCCGAGCTGCGGGCCGGTGAGCCGGCCACCGCCGGGCAGCGGACGGGCGAGCGCGACGGTGCCGAGCCCGGCCCGGGCGAGCAGCCCGCCGCGGAGCCGGTGCCCGAGCTGCGGGCCGGTGAGCCGGCCACCGCCGGGCAGCGGACGGGCGAGCGCGACGGTGCC
>NZ_JBEYVJ010000681.1:0-2596 GCF_040643935.1 Kitasatospora sp. NPDC047058
GCCGCCGCCGCACTCGGCGCGGGCGGCCTGCTGCTCGCCGGCTGCGGCAGCGGCCAGGCCGCAGCCCCCGGCAGCCCGGGCGACCTGCGCGCCCGGCTCCCCAAGGCGGTCAAGGCCGCCGGGGTGCTCAAGATCGGCTCCTACCTCAACTACCCGCCGGTCGACTTCAAGGACGCGAACGGCGCGCCCGCCGGCCTGGATCCGGAGCTGGCCCGGGCGATCGCCTCCGCCCTCGGACTCAAGGTCGAGTTCGTCGACATGCCGTTCGCGCGGCTGATTCCGGCCGTTCAGGCCAAGGAGATCGACCTGGCGATGTCGGCGGTGATCGACACCAAGCAGCGCCAGCTGGGCGCCGCCGACGACGGTCACCAGGCCGATCCGGGCGTCGACTTCGTCGACTACTTCGGCTCCGGCACCTCGATGGTGGTCAAGGCGGGCAACCCGCTGAACCTCGCCTCGCTGGACAGCCTGTGCGGCCGGACCGTCGCGGTCCAGCGCGGCACCGTCCAGGACGAACTCGCCACCCGGCAGACCGCGGCCTGCCTGCGGATCGCCAAGCCCCTGCAGATCCACCGCTTCGAGGGCGACGAACAGGCGCTCGCCGAGGTCGCCTCCGGTGCCGCGGTCGCCGACCTGAACGACTACCCGGTGGCCCAGTACAACACCACCCAGCCGGGCCGCGCCGGAACGTTCCAGCTGGCCGGCACGAACTTCCTGCAGGCCGGCCCGTACGGCATCACCGTCGCCAGGGACGACACCGACCTGCGCGAGGTGATCGCCAAGGCGCTCGACCAGGTGATCCACAGCGGCGAGTACGACAAGATCCTCGCCAAGTGGAACCTGCACCGCGGCGCGGTCTCCAGCGCGGTGGTGAACGGCGGCCTCTGACCGCCGCGCGGCACGCCCGGGTCACGCTCCCGGGTAGCCCGCACCCGTCCCGATGGCCGGTAACGACCGGTCATCGGGACGGGGTCCGCGTGTCGGGGCGCCGCACGGCGGCCGCTGTCCCTATCGTCTGAGACCGCATCGTCTGAGACCGCAGAGTCCGTCGAGTCCGCCGCCGAACCGACCCGTGGGAGTGCCTGATGCCCGGCCCAGAGCAGCAGTCGTCCGCCGACAAGCACCCCGGCCGCGAGCAGGACAGCGCCGACGTGATCGTGGTGGGCGCGGGCCCGGCCGGCTCCACCGCCGCCTGCCACCTCGCCCGCACCGGCCTCGACGTGCTGCTGCTGGAGAAGTCGGCCTTCCCCCGGGAGAAGGTCTGCGGCGACGGCCTGACGCCGCGCGCCGTCAAGCAGTTGGTCGACCTGGGCATCGACGTCTCCGAGGAGGCCGGCTGGCTGCACAACAAGGGCCTGCGGCTGATCTCCGGCGAGCACCGGTTGGAGCTGGACTGGCCGCAGCTGTCGGCCTTCCCGTCCTTCGGCCTGGTCCGCCGGCGGGCCGACTTCGACGAACTGCTCGCCCGCCGGGCCGCCGCGGCCGGTGCCCGGCTGGTCGAACGGGCCAATGTGGCGGACCCGTTGGTCGACGAGCGGACCGGCCGGATCACCGGAGTGACCGCCCGGCTCGGCGAGGAACGGCGACCGGTCGCCTACCGTGCCCCGCTGGTGGTCGCCGCGGACGGCAACTCCACCCGGCTGTCGCTCGCGATGAAGCGCTACCGCCGCACCGACCGGGCGATGGGCGTCGCCTACCGGACGTACTTCACCACCCCGCGGCACGAGGACCGCTACCTGGAAGCCTGGCTCGACCTGCGCGACCCCCGGGAGCCGGCCCGGCGCCTGATGCCCGGCTACGCCTGGGTGTTCGGCATGGGCGACGGCACCGCCAACGTCGGCCTCGGCGTCCTGGACACCGCCGCCGTGGGCCGCGAGGTCGACTGGCGCGACCTGCTCCGCCGCTGGTGCGCCGACCTGCCGCCCGAGTACGGCTTCACCCCCGAGGGCGTCACCGAGCCGGTCCGCGGCTCCGCCCTCCCGATGGGCCTCAACCGCCGGCCCCACTACGCCGACGGACTGTTGCTGGTGGGCGACGCGGGCGGCACCGTCAGCCCGGCGACCGGCGAGGGCATCGCGTACGCGATGGAGTCCGGCCGGTACGCCGCCGAGACGATCGTTCAGGCACTGGCCCGGCGCACCGACCGCGGCCGCGAACTCGCCCTGCGCGCCTACCCGCAGGCGCTGCGCGCCGCCTACGACGGCTACTTCGCGCTCGGCCGGCTGGCCGCCGACGTGCTGGGCCGCCCCCGGCTGCTCGGCACCGCCGGTGCGCTCGGCCTCGGCCACCCCGCCCTGCTGAAGGCGGCCTTCCGGCTGATGGTCAACCTGACCGAGCCGAACTCCCGCGACGCGCTGGACCGGCTGCTGCACGTCCTCGGCAGGATCGCGCCCAGCAGCCGGTCCTGACACCCCGGCACCCGCCCGACGGCCGAACCGGGCCCGTCCCGTGGTCGACATGCGCCCCGACGATCAGCAGGGAGACGCCGGGACCGGCCGGCGTGTAGGCGTCCAGGTGTGCGGCCAGCACCTCGCCGTACGCTCCCGGGTCCGCGATCCAGTCCGGAGCCCGGGCGCCCTGCAGGGCCGCGAGGGTG
>NZ_JBEYVJ010000682.1:0-2596 GCF_040643935.1 Kitasatospora sp. NPDC047058
GCCCGCGGCCGCCGCCGGGGCCGGGGACCCACCCGGTGACGGACGGCTGGTGGTCTCCTACACGCCGGGCCGAACGGACACGGACCGTCAGGTCGAGGCGTTCCTGCAGGACCGCCAGGTCCTGGAGGGGGTCGCCGACTACGCGACCGCCCGGATCGCCCTGCCGCAGGACATCCCGCTGCAGGCCGCCAGCTGCGGAGAGGCGAACGCCTACTGGGACCCGGCCACGCAGTCCATCACGCTCTGCTACGAGCTGCTGGAGGAACTGGAGCCCCTGCTCACCGCGCAGAACACCACGGGCACCGCGGACGAGCAGTCCGAAGCGGTCGCGCAGGACCTCGTCGGCTTCACCAACTCCACCCTGCTGCACGAACTGGGGCACGGCCTGGTGGCGCTCTACGACCTGCCGGTCACGGGGCGGGAGGAGGACGCCGTGGACCAGCTGGCGATGCTGCTGCTGGCCGACGACGAGCAGCACACCGCCTACGCCGTGAGCACCATCGACACCTGGGCCGCGCTGGCCTCCGCCGAGGAGGAGGGGCAGCGCCCGATCGAGGCGTACGCCGCCGAGCACTCGCTGAACGCGCAGCGCTACTACGACTGGGTGTGCTGGCTCTACGGCTCCGACCCGGACGGGTACGCCGACGTGGTGCAGACGGCGCAGAACCCGGACGGCGTGCTGCCCGAGGACCGGGCGCAGCGGTGTCCGGCGGAGTACCAGTCGATCGACGACTCGTGGAGCACGCTGCTGCGCCCGTACCTCAAGGTCTGACGGACGGCCCGGCGCCGTAGGACGGCGTGTGGCACACCACCGTGCCCCGGCGGAGGACACCGCCGGGGCACGGTGCTGCCCGCACGCCCTCAGCAGGCGCAGGAGATCCCGGAGCGCGGGGCGGTGAGGTCGTCGACCGGCCGCTGCTCGGTGCCGTGGTCGGTGCCGTGGGCGAAGCCCTCGCGCACCCAGTACTCGAAGCCGCCGAGCATCTCCTTGACCGCGTAGCCGAGCCGGGCGAACTCGAGTGCGGCCCGGGTGGCGCCGTTGCAGCCCGGGCCCCAGCAGTAGGTGACGACGGTGACCGAGCGGTCGATCAGCTGCGGTGCGAGCTCGGCGATCCGGGCGGTGGGGATGTGCACCGCGCCGGGGATCCGGCCCTGCGCCCAGGCGACGTCGCTGCGGGAGTCGACCACGACGACGCCGGGGACGCCGGCCGTCAGGTCGGCGTGCACGTCGGAGACGTCGGCCTCGAAGGCGAGCCGGGAGAGGTAGTGGGCGGCGGCCACGGCGGGGTCGGCGGCGGGGACGCTGAGAACGGCGCTGGCGGTCATCGGGGTGCTCCTCACGGTGGTCCGGGGCCCGCCCTGTTCGGCGGTGGTCCGATCCTCGCCGGTCGGGGGCGGGGCCCGCGAGCGGCGTGATCGCCTATGGTCGTCAAGATCCCGCCAGTCGGGCCGGCAGGGCACCCGTCCGCCACCCCGCGTCCGTCAGGGGCCCCGCGTCCGTCAGGCCCCCGCCAGGCCGAACCCGACCGGCCCGATCCCCGCCGACCCGATCCCCGCCAGCCCGGCGGCGGCCAGCCGGCTGCGCAGGCCGCGCAGCTCGTGGCGGACCAGCGCCGGCAGTTCGGTGATCTCGCCCAGCAGCGGGGTGAGCAGCTCGACGGCGGTCCCCGGGTCGTGCGCGCAGAGGTGACAGTCGGCCATCCGGATGGTGAACAGCATGCGGGTGGTGGGGAGTTGGCCTGGCCCGAGCAGGCGCAGCGCGGTGCCGGCGGCGTCGACGGCGCGCAGCGCCAACCGGGGGTCGTCGACGGCCGCGGCGGCGTCGCGCAGGGCGGCGGCCGCGGCCGACTCGACCCGTAGCCGCATGGAGGCGATGGTGAGCCAGGGCGCGTCGCTCTCGTCGTGCTCGCCGATGTGGTCCAGGTGCAGCCGGGCGCGGCCGATGTGACGGACGGTGGCGCGGACGTCGCCGGCCAGGGCGTGCGCGCGGGCCTGGCCGATCTGGGACATGGCGCCGGCCCAGTGCCGGCCGGGGGCCGCGTCGGCGATCTCGCGGGCGTAGCCGAGGGCGGCGGCGGGGTCGCCGTCGAGGCGGGCGAGGGTGCTCATGTCGCTGAGCGAGGCGACCTGGGTGGCCGGGTCGTCGGCCAGTTCGGCCCAGCCGAGCGCGCGGTCGAAGCAGGCCATCGCGGTGGCGTTGCGGCCGTGCTGCATCCGCAGTCCGCCGGCGGCGTGCGCGTATTCGGCGGCGAGCCGGGCGAGCGGGCGGCGGGCGGCGGCGGACCGGGTGCGGCCGAGCCGGCCGAGGACGGCGCGCAGGGTCTCCTCGACGAGGCCGGTCCCGGGGCCGGCGGGTGACTCGCCGGCCCGGAGCCTGGCGGCGAGCAGGCCGGTGAGGGCGTGGGCGGTGTCGGCGTCCAGGGGCGGTGCGGTGCCGGGGTCGGCGGCGCAGAACGCGGCGTGCAGGGCGGCGAGTTCGGCGGGTTCGGGGACGGCACAGCCGGTGGCACCGTGCAGCGGGCAGAGCAGGCCGTAGTCGGGCAGCCGGCGGGGCGGCTCGCCGGCCGCCGGCGGCGGGACGAGCGGTTCGGGGCCG
>NZ_JBEYVJ010000683.1:0-2583 GCF_040643935.1 Kitasatospora sp. NPDC047058
GAGGCGGCCGGGGCGGCTGCCCACAACGTACCGGCGGGCGGTTCGCACGAGGGCGTGCCCGCGGGTGGTGGGCACCCGGCGGCGGAGGCGGCCGGCGGCGCGGCCCATGCGGCACCGCACCCGGCGGCGGACGGCGGCGGTTCCGCGCAGTCCCAGGCCCATCCTGCGGCTCCGTCGGCGGAGCACGGGACCACGGGTGGCGGCTCGCCGTTGCACGCCTCAGGTCACGGTGGTGAGGGAGGCACGCCCGCCCACGGTCCTTCGGCCGCGGCGGAGGGCGGGGCCCCCGGGCACGCCGAGGCCCCGCCCGCCCACGGCGGAGGCACGCACGCGCCGGCCACGGAGGCCCCGGCCTCGACGGCTGCCGGTGCGCACGCGCCGGTGTCCGAGGGGACGCCGGCCCAGCACGTCGGCCCCGCCGCGCAGCACGAGCCGGCGCCTGCGGCGGCCACCGGCCCCCACGAGGGCGCGGCGACGCCCGCGGCGAGTCACGCCTCCTCCCTGCCGCCGGTGCACGACGGTGGCCCGGTCAGCGCGCCTTCCACGGCGGCGCACGAGACGCCGCTGCCGGCCGGTGGTGGCCACCACGGGGTGGATCTGCCGCAGGTGCATCTGGAGGGTGGTGCCGGGTCGGTGTCGCATCCGGTGGCGGAGGGTTCACGGCCGGTGTTGCAGCACGGGGTGGATTTGCCGCAGGTGCATCTGGAGGGTGGTGCCGGGTCGGTGTCGCATCCGGTGGCGGAGGGTTCGCGGCCGGTGTTGCAGCACGGGGTGGATCTGCCGCAGGTGCATCTGCAGACCGACGCCACGTCCCCTGCCGCATCGGAGGCGCCGGTCCGTCCGGTCGGGGCCGGGGCCGACGAGATCCGGCTCGCGGGCCCGGCGGAAGGGCCCTCGTCCGGCGCCGTCCGCCCGGTGGGCGGCATGCCGGACGTCCACGGGATGCCGGTCCTGCACAGCAGCGCCACCGCGCCCGTCGCCGGTACGTCGGCCTCGGCGGCCGCGCATCCCACCGCGCAGCCGGGTCATTCGCCAATTCCGGCGGAGTTCCGTACCGGCCCGGTCCGTCCGGCCGGGGAGCCTCACCTCCCGGGGGTCCGCACCGAGCCGGCACCCGCACGGAGCGAGGCGGTGAGGCCGGGACGCTCCCTGCACGAGCACCCCGCCGGGCCGTCGCTGGTCTTCCCACCCCAGAAGTCCGCGTTCGACAAGGTGCTCCACAAGGCGTCGCTGGTCTTGCCGCTCCAGAAGTTCGCGCGGGGCAACGGGCCGCAGAGGCTGGTGCACGACTCCTTCAACGGCTCCAACAGCCTGTCTTCGCTGCATGAGCACCTGCCGCACAAGAGCCGTTGGGGGATGCACCTGCGCCCGGTGATAGGCGACGGGACTCCTCTTGAGGGCACCCATCTGAACAAGCGCACCCAGACGTTCAAGAGCAATCTCGACCCGGTAACCCTCAACGACCTTACCGGCCGACTCAGGAATGGGGTCCGGACGGTGGGCGAGCGAGTCCTCCAGGGGCTGCCCGGCTACAAGTACGAGCTCACGCCGGCCGAACAGCTCGAGATGCTGGGGCGTCAGGACTACCGGAGCGCCGACTACTGGAGGGGGCAGGACGCCCGCCGCGCGCAGCTTGACGAGATGGTGGCGGCCAACGCGGAGCGGCAGCCGGCCGGCCTGCATCAGGATGCCCTGGCCAACGTTGACCGGGTGCTGAGAGATGCCACCGACGCCATCTCGGGTGCCCGTAACATCCTTGAGGTGCACGACGGTTTCGTCCTGGGGGAGAACCACAATTATTCGCGGAGCTGGCCGTTCCTCAAGGACAACATGGCGGCGCTGCGCGGTGCGGGAGTCGACACCGTCTACCTGGAGGCGCTGCGCGGCGACAGCTTCCAGAAGCACATGGAGGAGTTCATGGGCTCCCCGCGCGGCGCGGCGATGCCGCCTGAGCTCGACTTGATGATCAAGCGGTACGACCGTAACTGGCACTCGCTGGAGGGCAACGGTCTGCACGACATGGTGCAGGAGGCCAAGGCGCAGGGAATGCGAGTCCAGTTCGTGGACGGACTTCCGGCGGCTAAGGGGCCGGGAGAGTGGGGTCTGTACCAGCGTGCGGGGCGTTTCAACACCTATGCGGCCGATGCCATCGCGGCGGATGTCGGCCGGGCGGGGAAGTACGTGTTGGTCGCCGGTGCGGCGCACGCCCGCCCGCACAACCTGCCGGATCCGGAGCTGCCGCTGCCCGAGGGGATGGCCCGCCCCACGCACGCGGCGCCCGGGCTCTCCCAGCTGCTGGATGTGCCGGCACTGGAGCTGGGGCCGAGGCGGACCGCCGACGAGAGCGGTCAGGGCGGGGATGTGCTTGCCGAGCCCGGCCCGGAGGTGCTGAGCCGCATCGTGCCGTAGGGCCGTTCCCGGCGCCGGCTCCGGCGCCGGGCAGGCCGTTTCACCCCCCTGACCGCCCGGTCGCGCGCGCCCCCTCCCCGCGCGGGGCCCGGCGGGGGGGCCGCCCCCGGGGGGGGCGTTCGGGAGGGCGGGGGGGGGGGGTAGAGGGTTAATGGAAAGGGTTGGGTAGGTGTG
>NZ_JBEYVJ010000684.1:0-2564 GCF_040643935.1 Kitasatospora sp. NPDC047058
GTTCAGCCACTGCGCCGCCGAGGAGGAACACCTCTTCCCGGTCGTCCAGCACGATGTGCCGGACGGCGGGTCACTGGTGTTCGCGAGCATCCACGTCACGGCGCGCCGCTGTCGGCGCCGGCCCGCGTGCCGCTGTTCGTACGGGCCCGCGCGCCGCCGTTCACACCGGCCCGCGTGCCGCCGCTCACGCCTTGCTGAGCCAGGCGGTGGCGTTGAGGGCGAGGGCGGCGTTGGTGCCCGCCGGGTCGTTCCAGCCGTTGAAGAGGGTGTTGCCGGACTGCCCGGTGCCGTCGTCGGCGGGCGAGCTGTCGCCCCAGACGGCGACCCGGCCGGTGCCGTAGCCGCTGGTGACGAAGAAGGCGCCGGTGGTGCCGCTGTAGCCGGTGCGGTAGACGAGGCCCTTCACCGACGGGTTGTCGGCGGGCTTGAGGGTGAAGGTGGTGCCGCTCCGCAGGATCGAGCCGGTGACGGTGCCGAAGGGGCCGTGCAGCACCGGGTCGGCGGCGTCGTTGACCGCGCGCGGGTTGTCGGTGGAGACGTTCTTGAGGTCGACCGAGAACCCGAAGGGGTCGTTGTTGTCCACCCCGTTGTTGGTGAGCAGGTCGTTGATGACCGCGGGGGAGTCCCAGCCGTCGTTGTTGCGGTCGCTCTGGGTGTGGTCGGAGATGAGGAAGAGCCCGCCGCCGTTCTGCACGAAGCGGATGATCGCGGCCTTCTCGGCGGAGCTGAACCGGATGTTCGGCTCGGGGATCACGAAGGTGTCGAAGTTGGCGAGGTCGAGGGCGGCACCGGTGCCGTAGCTGATGGTGGAGCCGGCCGGGAGGGTCTTGAGGCTGTACTGGCCGGTCCGCTGCAGGGCGACGCCCCAGGCGGAGAGGGCGCCGGTCCAGCTCTTCTCGGTGGTGGGGTTGGCGTTCTGGGCCAGCGGGTCGGGCTGGGCGGTGGAGATGATCCAGTCGGCGTTGCCGGCGGTCTCGGCCTTGCTGTTGTCGAACAGCACGCGGTGCGGGGCGGCGCTTACGGCCGCGTTCACGGCGGCGGTGGCGGTGGCCGGGGCGGTGGCCGGGGCGGTGGCGGCCGTGGGGGCGGCCGAGGCGGTGGGGGTGAGGCCGGTGAGGCCGGCCACGAACAGGGCCGGCGCGGCCAGGGCAGCAGCCCTTCGATTGCGGATCATGTGCCGTTCCTCCGTGGGGAGTTGAGGTGTCGGCGCCCGAGTATTCGCGCGTAGAACATGAGTATCCGCGCGTAGCGGGAGTGCTGAAAGGCCCCGGAGGTTACGCGCGTTTGTACGGTTCATGACGATCGTTGGGAACCCCTTCGTAATTGCACATGGGTTGCAAGTGCTCCGGTCAGGGTGGAAGATGTCCCAGCTCAGACCGCCGCCCGAAAGGACGACCACGATGACCGCCCCCCGTTGGCGTGACCGGCTCACCCGTGAGGAGTGGATCCGCCTGGCGGGCATGGGCGGCTTCATCCTCGCCCTGCACGTGATCGGCTGGTTCACCCTGCTCGCGGTCATCGCGCCCGAGCACTACGAGGTCGGCGGCCAGGTGTTCGGGGCCGGGATGGGCCTCACCGCCTACACGCTGGGCATGCGGCACGCCTTCGACGCGGACCACATCGCGGCGATCGACAACACCACCCGCAAGCTGATGGGCCAGGGCAAGCGGCCGCTCTCGGTCGGCTTCTGGTTCTCGCTGGGCCACTCGTCGATCGTCTTCGGGCTCTGCGCGCTGCTGGCCTTCGGCATCAGGTCGATCGCCGGGCAGGTCGAGTCGGACGACTCCACCCTGCACGAGACCACCGGTCTGATCGGCGTCACCGTCTCCGGGACGTTCCTGATCCTGCTCGGCCTGATCAACCTGGGAGCCTTCAGCGGCATCCTGAAGGTGTTCCGCAAGATGCGCGAGGGCGAGTTCGACGAGGCCGAGCTGGAGGCGCAGCTGGAGAAGCGCGGCCTGATGAACCGCATCCTGGGCCGGGTGACCAGGGCCGTCACCAAGTCGTGGCACATGTACCCGGTCGGCCTGCTGTTCGGCCTCGGCTTCGACACCGCGACCGAGGTGTCGCTGCTGGTCCTGGCGGGCGGCGCGGCGGCCTTCCAGCTGCCCTGGTACGCGCTGCTGGTGCTGCCGATCCTGTTCGCGGCGGGCATGAGCCTGCTGGACACCATCGACGGCTCGTTCATGAACTTCGCCTACGAGTGGGCGTTCTCCAAGCCGGTCCGGAAGATCTACTACAACCTGACCGTCACCGGCCTGTCGGTGCTGGTGGCGCTGGTCATCGGTTCGGTCGAGCTGATCGGGCTGCTCGGCGAGAAGCTGGACATCACCAGCGGTCCGGTCGCCTGGATCGGCGGGCTGGACCTCGACTTCGTCGGGTACGCCGTCGTCGGCCTGTTCGTGCTGACCTGGGCGGCGGCGATCGCGTACTGGAAGCTGGGCAGGGTCGAGGAGAAGTGGTCGGCCGGTCTGGCCGCCGCGGGCACCGAATCCGAGTAGCCGCGCAGGGCGGCGGCAGTGAGGGCCGGCGGGGGCCGGGGGGGGGCGCCCCCGCGCGCCCAA
>NZ_JBEYVJ010000685.1:0-2558 GCF_040643935.1 Kitasatospora sp. NPDC047058
GCCTGCGGTGCGGGCGGCCAGGACGGCGCCGCCGCCGCCGGGGGCCCGGCCCGGCTGAGCGTCGCCGACCCCTACATCCCGCTGCCCCCGGCGGGCGGGATGGCGGCCGGCTACCTGACCGTGCGCAACGACGGCGGCGACGACCAGCTGGTGAAGGTCTCCAGCCCGGGCGCGCAGTCGGTCACCATGCACCGCTCCACCGCCTCCACCATGGAGCAGGTCGAGCGCCTGGACGTCCCCGCGCACGGCGCGTTGCAGCTCGCCCGCGGCGGCACCCACCTCATGATCATGGGATGGCAGAAGGCCCCCGCCCTCGGTGACGAGGTCGAGCTGGACCTGACCTTCGCCAGGACCGGCACCATCTCGGTGAAGGTGCCGGTCAAGGAGCTCACCTACCGCCCCGGCCAGCAGTAAGGGACCCGCGAGATGCTGAAGGCCGCGTTGCCGCAGAGAGCGCAGACCACCCGCCGCCGGCTCGCCGGGCTGTTCGGCGTCCTCGGCGCGCTCCTCGCGCTGATGCTCGCCGGCGCCGGACCGGCCGCCGCGCACGCCACCCTGCAGTCCACCGACCCCGCGCAGAACGCGGTCGTCGCCACCGCGCCGCAGGCCGTCACGCTGACCTTCAGCGAGGCGGTGTCGCTCTCCGGCGACTCGGTGCGGGTGCTCGACCCGGCCGGCAAGGCGGTGGACACCGGCAACCCCGCGCACGCCGACGGCAAGGACAACACCGCCCGGGTCGGGCTGAACGCCGGCCTGGCCAACGGCACCTACACGGTGGCCTGGCGGGCGGTCTCCGAGGACTCGCACCCGATCGGCGGCGCCTTCACCTTCTCGGTCGGCGCGCCCTCCGACACCTCCGTCTCGGCCACCGCCTTGAACGGCGCCGAGGCCGACGACGTGGTCGCCGCCCTCTACGGCACCGCGCGGACCGTCGCCTACGGGGCGTTCGCCCTGCTGGCCGGCGCGGCCGCGTTCGTCCTGATCTGCTGGCCGGCCGGGGCGACCCGGCGCTCGGTGCAGCGGCTGCTGATGAGCGGGTGGGTGGCGCTGCTGGTGTCCACCGTCGCGGTGCTGATGCTGCGCGGCCCGTACGAGCGGGGCTCCGGCATCGGGCAGGCCTTCGACCTGTCGCTGGTGCGGGCCACCCTGGACGAGCGGATCGGCACCGCGCTGGCGGCCCGACTGCTGCTGCTCGCCGCGAGCGGGGTGTTCCTGTCGCTGCTGGTCGGCCAGCTCGGGCAGCCGGTGCGCCCGGCCCTCGCGGCCGACGGCGGCGACGGTCCGAAGGACGCGGACGGGGGCGCGGACGACGCCGAGGAGGCGGAGCTGCGCGAGCTGGAGCAGCGCGCCGCCGAGCGGCCGCAGCGCGAGGCGCGGCTGGGCCTCGGGGTGGCCGGGCTGGTGCTGGCCGTCGCCCTTTCGGCGACCTGGGTCGGCGCCGACCACGCCGCGGTGGGCATCCAGGTCTGGCTGGCCCTGCCGCTCGGCATGCTGCACCTGATCGCGATGGCGTTCTGGCTGGGCGGCCTGGCGGTCATGCCGGCCGCCCTGCGGAGCGGGATCGGCGCGGACGTCGCCGGCCGCTTCTCCAAGGTCGCCTTCGGCGCGGTCGCGGTGCTCACCGCCACCGGGATCTACCAGTCCTGGCGCGGGCTCGGCAGCTGGGGCGCGCTGACCGGCACCGAGTACGGGCGGCTGCTGCTGGTGAAGACCGGTTGCGTGGCCGTGATGCTCGGCGTCGCCTGGCTCTCCCGCTCCTGGCTGGCCCGGCTGCGGGCCGCCGCGGACGAGGCCGCCGAGGTCGCGCCGGCCGAGGTGCCGGAGCCGGTCACGGCCGAGGTGCCGGAGCCGGCCGCGGCCCGCGCCGACGACCCGGTCCGGCAGGCCCAGCTGGCCCGCCAGCAGGCCGCCCGGAAGAACGCCGGACGCGACCGCGGGCTCACCCCGACCCGGGCCGGGCTGCGCCGCTCGGTCCTGGTCGAGGCGCTGGTCGCGGTGGCCGTCCTCGTGGTCACCACGATGCTGACCAACTCGCCGCCCGGCCGGGTGGCGGGCGAGGTCGCGGGCGGGGCCGGGGCCAAGGGCGCCACCGCCGCGCCCGCACCCGGCGCCCCCGCCCCGCAGACCGTGCCCGGGCAGACCCTGGAGCTGAAGCTCCCGTACGACACCAAGGGCCGCACCCCGAACGCCAAGGGCACCGCGACGGTCACCCTCAACCCGGCCCGGAGCGGGCCGAACGAGGTGCACCTCGCGCTGGACGGCGCGGACGGGAAGCCGGTCGAGGTCCCCGAGGTGCAGCTCGCCTTCACGCTGCCGGACCGCGACCTCGGCCCGCTGCCGGTCACGCTGACCGCCGAGGGCACCGGCCGCTGGAGCGGCACCGCGCAGCTGCCGCTGGCCGGCAACTGGGTGGTGTCGGTGCAGGTCCGCTCCTCGGACATCGACCAGACCACCGAGATCAAACCGCTGAAGATCGGGTGACCGCGATGGACCGCACGACCGGCACGGAGAGCGCGGAGAACACGGCGAGCACGGCAAGCACGGAGAGCACGGCGGCC
>NZ_JBEYVJ010000686.1:0-2550 GCF_040643935.1 Kitasatospora sp. NPDC047058
CGGTGTACGGCGCCAGCGCCCAGATGCCCAGCTGGAAGCTGTCCATCTGCGTCGAGACGGCCCTCACCAAGCACCTCGGCGACGTCGGCAGGGAGGCCTGCGCGGCCAACGGTGCCAGCGCCCTCATCAGGTGCTCGGTGTCGGCCTGTGCGCGGGCGGTCAGCTCCTGGGAGACGAGTTCGCCGAGCTGGATCCGCCGGTTGCGGCCGGTGTCCGCGGGCAGGGCGGCGATTCCGTCCCGCAGGCGGGCGATGTCCTCGCGCTCCGCGACGATCTCCCGCAGCACTCCCTCCTGCCGGTAGGTCCCGCGGACGGTGAACTGCGCGAGTCCGGAGAGGTTCTCGAGCGCGGCAAGGAACTGCTGCTCCTGCGGTTCGAGCAGGCCGTCGGCGACCGCCTCGACGCCGCTCAGCACCGCGCCGAAGCGCATCGGCAGGACCGGCGTGCGGGCGGCGGCCAACGAGTCCAGGACCCTGGCGTGGCCGATCAGGTCCTTGGGCGTGCCCAGCGGCCGGTCGCCGTCGACCTCGCTGACCACGGCGGCGATCCCGCGGTGGCGCACCAGGGTCACCTGCGACGGCGGGTCGCCGACGCCCTCGACGTCGTAGGGCTCGGCGGTGCCGGCCGGGACGACGCCGTACACGTAACAGGCCGGTGCGGCCCGGTCCGGCGGGACGGTGGCGTTCATCGCTCACGCTCCCTTCGTGCGGCGGCAGGGCGCGGCCGCCGCTTGGGCCGCTCGTGCGCTGCTTCCGGTTCCTCCTCGTCGTTGCCACCGCGGGCGCGGCCGGTCGCCACGTTCGCCGTGTCCTTCATGCTCTCAAGGGCGCCGCGGCTCCTGTGGCGGGCACCGCCTCCGTTCCTGTCCTGCACGAGCTCCGGCAGCCCCTCGCTCCTGCCGTCCTCCAGGTCCAGCCGGTTGACGGCCTCGGCGAAGCGCAGATAGGTGTCCACGCCGGCCGCCACGACGCGTGTGTCGATGGTCAGAAGTTCGATCCCCACCAGGGAGACCCGCACGTAGACGTCGATGACCAGGCCCTTGTCCAGGATGAGGTCGACGACGTCCGCCAGGCCGCTGGACGAAGGGCGGTCCAGGTAGGGGCTGGTACGCGCGGCAGGGGTCACCGGTCTCACCCGCTCCGTGCGAGGGCGCGCCGGGAGCCGCGCCGGGCGGGCTCCTCATCGGTCTCGTCCTCGTCGTCGTACGCGTCCTCGTCCTCCTCGTCGTCCGCGTACTCGTCCTCGTCCCGGGGCTCCTCGTCCCAGTCCGCCTCGGCCTCCTCCGGGGGGAGCTCCTCCCCGTCGGCGTACGCGTCCTCGGCGTAGTCCTCGTCGCCGCCCTCGTCCTCGTCGCCGCCCTCGTCCTCGTACTCCTCGTCGTCCGCGTACTCGTCCTGCGGCTGCTCCTCGTCGTCCTGCGGTTCCTCCTCGCCCTCCGGGGCCTCCTCGTCGTAGTCGTCCTCGGGCTCCTGCGACTCCTCGCCGCCCTCGTTCTCGTCCTCCAGGGCATCCTCGTGGGAGCGCACGACCTCGCCGTCACGGATCTCGCCGCGCCAGCCCTCCACGCCGTCGGGGTCGAGGATCGTCCTTGTCATCACGTGGCGGCGGAAGTGCTTGAGTTCCAGGCGTGTGCGCCGTCCCTGGGCCCGCCAGATGTTGCCGGTCCGTTCGAACAGGCCCTGCGGGCGGTACTCCAGCACCAGGAGGATCCTGGTGAGATTGGGGGCGATCTCGTGGAAGGTCACCGTGCCGTCCGCCGAGCCCTTCTCGCCCTTGGACCGCCACACGATCATCTCGTCCGGGACCTGCTCGACGATCGTCGATTCCCAGGTGCGGTGCGACAGGAAGATCCCGGCCTTCCAGGTGAGCTTCTCGTCGGAGGTCTGCTCGACCCGTTCGAGGCGCTTGGTGTACTTGGGGAAGTCTTGGAACTGGGTCCACTGGTTGTACGCGACCCGGACGGGGACGCCGACGTCGATCGCCTCGACGATGTTGGTGACCTTGATCTTCTTGCCTCCGCCACCGCCCTTGCCGCCCCCGCCGAGCTTGCCGGCCACGGCATGCTTCAGTCCGGCGGCACCGACCCCGAGCATCGTCTTCACCATCGAGGGCCTGCCGGCCCCGTCCCCGCCGCTCGTGCCTCCGTTCTCCACGAAGCCGACGAGCCGTTCGGTGACGTCCCCCACCTTGTCGGTCGCCACCGCGACCGCACGCTCCGCCAGGGCCGACATCAACTCGCGGCTCTGCTCCTTCAACCGGTCGGTCGGCAGTGCTTCGAGCACATCGCCCAGCCCGGAACTCGTCTGATCAGACTGCTTGGCCATCTGGCTCACCCCTGCTTACGCGACGATGTCCGGGTGCCGGCGCTCTTGCGGGCCGATGTGCCGCCCGTCGCCTTCCGCGCGGACGACGAGGCCGTCTTCTTCGCGGCCGTCGTACTCTTGCGCGGCGCCGCAGCCTTCTTCGCCGGGGCCTTGCTCGCGGTCTTCTTCGCCGCCGCCGGACGTGTCGTGGTGCGCGAGGCCGTCTTGCGCGCCGTGCCACCGCCGG
>NZ_JBEYVJ010000687.1:0-2536 GCF_040643935.1 Kitasatospora sp. NPDC047058
CCGGGGCGGCCGCCGGACGGCGGGCGGTGCCGCCCGCGACGGGCGTCCCTCCCCTCGACAATTGCGCCCCCCGGTCAGCAAGATGTGACGCCACACCACGCGCACCGTCCGTCACATCTGCATCGGGAGTACCACCATGGGCCGCCGCCGCCACCTGTCACGCCGCACGGCCCTGCTCGCCTGTCTCTCCGCCGTCTCCCTCTCGCTGACGCTCTGCTCCTGCTCCGCCGGACCGGACGACACCTCGGCGGCGGTCCCGTCCACGCTGGAGACCCCCAAGCTCACCGCGATGGACATCAACCCGCACGACCGCGCCGACCTGCGCCAGGGCGGCACCCTGCGGGTCGCGATCGCCCAGTTCTCCACCCAGTGGTCGCCGGTCCAGGCCGACGGGACGGAGTCCTCCACCGTCACCGTCACCAAGCCGCTGCTGCCGACCTTCTTCCGCTCCGACGCGGCCGGCACCCAGACCGTCAACCCGGCCTACCTCCAGGACGCCCACTCCGAGATCCGGGACGGCCGCCAGGTGGTCACCTGGACGCTCAACCCGAAGGCCCGGTGGTCCGACGGCACCCCGATCACCTGGCGCGACATCGAGGCCAACTGGCGGGCGCTGAACGGGAACGACCCGGCCTACAAGTCGTCCAGCAGCACCGGCTTCGAGCTGGTCACCTCGGTCGAGAAGGGCAAGGACGACTTCCAGGCCGTGATGACCTTCGAGCGCCCGTTCTCCGAGTGGCAGTCGATGTTCAACAGCGCCGCCAACGCCCCGCTGCTGCCCGCGAGCCGGATCGCCACCCCGGACCTGTTCAACACGGCCTACCTGGACGCGATCCCGGTCACCGCCGGCCCGTTCAAGGTCGAGAAGCTGGACAAGGCCGCGCAGACCGTCACCCTGGTCGCCGACCCGGCCTGGTGGGGCGACAAGCCGCTGCTGGACCGGATCGAGTTCCATGCCATGCTCCCCGACACGATGGCCGCGGCCTTCGGCAACGGCACCGTCGATTTCTTCAACAACGGCCCCAACGTGGCCGGTTACCAGCTGATCAGGAACACCAAGGGCGGCTCCGTGCGCCGGGCCGGCGGGCCCGACTTCCGCCAGATCACGCTGAACGGCAGGAGCCCCGCGCTCACCGACCCGGCCGTCCGGCAGGCGCTGTTCCAGGCGATCAACCGGGACGCCATCACCCGCACCGACCTCAGCGGCCTGGACTGGCCCACCATCACCCTCAACAACCACCTGCTGGTGGCCAACCAGAACGCCTACCGGGACAACTCCCTCGGCCTCAGCCGCTACGACCCGGCCGAGGCGGTCCGCAAGCTCGACGCGGCCGGCTGGAAGCTCGACGGCGACGTCCGGAAGAAGGACGGCAAGGAGCTCAACCTGCGGATGGTCATCCCGACCGGCGTCACCCAGGCCCAGAACGAGGCCACCGCCGCCGCCCACGACCTCAAGGCCGTCGGGGTCAAGCTCACCGTCGTGGCCGCCAACCCCAACGAGTTCTTCGACAAGTACATCAACCGGCACGACTTCGACATCACCGCCTATTCGCTGCTCGGCACGCCCTTCCCGGCCTCCGGCAGCCGCGCCAACTTCGTCCAGAACGGCGGCACCAACCAGGCCCAGGCCGGCAGTCCGGCCGTCGACGCCGCCCTCGACCGGGCGGCCGGTGCGACCGACGCCGCCACCTCCTTCGAGGCCATCAACCAGGCCGACGGGGAGCTGTGGAAGGTGGCCGGCATCCTGCCGCTCTACCAGCGCCCGCAGCTGTACGGCGCCCGCTCCAACCTCGCCAACATCGGCGCGCAGGGCCTCTCCGACATCGTCTGGGAGAACGTCGGCTTCACCAGGTGACACCGCGGTCCCGGCCCCGGCGGCCGGACGCGGCCGGGCCCCGGAACCGTGCGGCTCCGGGGCCCGGCCGGTGCGCGGTCAGCCCGCGCCGATCACGTCCCGCACCTCGGCGAAGTGGCACGCCGACTCGTGCGCGGCCGGCCCGGTCAGCGCGGAGGGCACCGCCAGCAGCGGGACCTCGGTGGAGCAGCGCTCCTCCGCCTTCCAGCAGCGGGTGCGGAACCGGCAGCCGGACGGCGGGTTGGCCGGCGAGGGCAGGTCGCCGCTGAGCAGGATGCGCTCGCGCTGCTCGCGCCCGGTCGGGTCGGGCACCGGCACGGCGGAGAGCAGCGCCTGGGTGTAGGGGTGGGTCGGGTGGGCGTAGATCTCGTCCTCCGTCCCGATCTCGACCAGCTTGCCGAGGTACATCACGCCGACCCGGTCCGAGATGTGCCGGACGATCGAGAGGTCGTGCGCGATGAACATGTACGACAGCGCGAACTCGCTCTGCAGCTGCTCCAGCAGGTTGATCACCTGCGCCTGGACGGAGACGTCCAGCGCGGAGACCGGCTCGTCACAGATGATCACCTCCGGCTTGAGCGCGAGACCGCGGGCGATGCCGATGCGCTGGCGCTGGCCGCCGGAGAACTGGTGCGGGTACCGGTTGATGTACTCCGGGTTCAGGCCGACGACGTCCAGCAG
>NZ_JBEYVJ010000688.1:0-2531 GCF_040643935.1 Kitasatospora sp. NPDC047058
CCGGCGGCGGAGCGCCGCCCGCTCGCCGCCCGGCTGCTCGGCGACACCGGCCGCCTGGGCCGCCGCCTCCCGCAGCTCGCCGTCGGCCTCGCCCTGTATGGGGCGAGCATGGGGCTGATGCTGCGCTCCGGGCTCGGCCTCGACCCGTGGGACGTCTTCCACCAGGGCCTCCAGCGCACCGCCGGCCTCTCCGTCGGCGCCTGGGTCACCATCTGCGGCGCCCTCGTCCTGCTGCTCTGGATCCCGCTGCGCCAGCGTCCCGGCCTGGGAACCGTCGCCAACGTGCTGGTGATCGGCGCGGCGATGGACCTGACCCTGCGGGTGGTCGGCGCCCCCGGCACGCTCCCGGCCCGGACCGCGCTGATGGCCGCCGCCGTCGTGCTGAACGGCCTGGCCACCGGTCTCTACATCGGCGCCCGGTTCGGCCCGGGCCCGCGCGACGGGCTGATGACGGGGCTGCACCGGCGCACCGGCCGCTCGCTGCGGCTGATCCGCACCGGCATCGAGCTGACGGTGCTGGCGGTCGGATTCCTGCTCGGCGGCACCGTCGGCGTCGGCACCGTCGCGTACGCGCTGGCCATCGGCCCGCTCGCGCAGTTCTTCCTGCGCTGGTGCACCGTGCCCGCCGCGGCGCAAACCTCCCGGAAGGGATGAACTTGCGGGCGTGAGGTTGTCACTCGTCGCGCGCCGGGGGTGGAACCTCGTAAGGTCGTCTCCGTGTTGGACGAGATGCGGATACGGGATCTTGGGGTCATCGACGACGCGGTGGTCGAGCTGGCCCCCGGCTTCACCGCCGTGACCGGTGAGACCGGCGCAGGCAAGACCATGGTGGTGACCAGCCTCGGGCTGCTGCTCGGCGGCCGCGCCGACCCGGGCCTGGTGCGCAACGGCACCGGGCGCGCGGTCGTCGAGGGCCGCCTCGAACTGCCTGCCGGCTCCCCGGTGGCCGCCCGCGCCGTCGAGGCCGGCGCCGAGCTGGACGACGGGGCGCTGCTGATCAGCCGGACCGTCTCCGCCGAGGGCCGCTCCCGGGCCCACGTCGGCGGGCGGGCCGTGCCGGTCGGGCTGCTCGCCGAGCTCGGCGAGGACCTGATCGCCGTGCACGGCCAGACCGACCAGCAGCGGCTGCTCCGCCCGGCCCGCCAGCGCGGTGCCCTGGACCGGTACGCGGGCGAGGCGGTGGCCGAACCGCTGGCCCGCTACCGCGAGGTCTACCGCCGGCTGCGCGAGGTCTCCGCCACCCTGGAGGAGCTCACCACCCGGGCCCGCGAGCGCGCCCAGGAGGCCGACCTGCTGCGCTTCGGCCTCGACGAGGTCGCCGCCGCCGAGCCGGTGGCCGGCGAGGACGTCGAGCTGGGCGCCGAGGCCGAGCGCCTCGGCCACGCCGACGCGCTCTCCTCCGCCGCCACCCTCGCCCACGCCGCACTGGCGGGCGACCCGGCCGACCCGGAGGCCCTGGACGCGGGCACCCTGCTCGCCCAGTCCCGCCGCGCGCTGGACGCCGTCCGCCACCACGACGAGCGGCTCGCCGCCCTCGCCGACCGGCTGAACGAGGTCGGCTACCTGCTCGCCGACGTGGCCGGCGACCTGGCCGGCTACGCCGACGACCTGGACGCCGACCCGGTCCGGCTGGCCGCCGTGGAGGACCGCCGGGCCGTGCTGGCCCAGCTGCTGCGCAAGTACGGCGGCCAGGAGAACTCGCTGGCCGAGGTGCTGGCCTGGGCCGAGAGCGGCTCCGCCCGGCTCGCCGAGCTCGACGGCGACGACGACCGGATCGACGAGCTGGGTGCCCAGGAGACCGCGCTGCGCACCGAGCTGGCCGTGCTCGCGGCCGAGGTCTCGGCCGCCCGGCAGGCCGCCGCCGGGCGCTTCGCCGAGGCCGTCTCCGCCGAGCTGGCCGAGCTCGCCATGCCGCACGCCCGGGTCACCTTCGCGATCAGCCGGGTCGACGACCTGTCCGGGATCGAGATCGAGGGCCGCACCGTCGCCTACGGCCCGCACGGCGTGGACGAGGTCGAGGTGCTGCTGGCCCCGCACCCCGGTGCCCAGCCCCGGCCGATCGCCAAGGGCGCCTCCGGCGGTGAGCTGTCCCGGGTGATGCTGGCCGTCGAGGTGGTCTTCGCCGGTGCCGACCCCGTGCCCACCTACCTCTTCGACGAGGTGGACGCCGGCGTCGGCGGCAAGGCCGCGGTCGAGATCGGCCGCCGCCTGGCCAAGCTGGCCGAGACCGCCCAGGTCGTGGTGGTCACCCACCTCCCGCAGGTCGCCGCGTTCGCCGACCGGCACCTGGTGGTGGAGAAGACCAACGACGGCACCGTGACCCGCAGTGGCGTCAAGGTGCTGAGTGACGAGGAACGGGTGCGCGAACTCTCCCGGATGCTGGCCGGCCTGGAGGACTCCGAGCTGGGCCGCGCCCACGCCGAGGAGCTGCTCGCCGCCGCCCGCGCCCCGCGCCACCGGTAGCCGCCGGCGGCGGAAAGCGGGGCGGGGGGGAGGGCGGGCTGGGGCGGGGCGCCCGCCGCCGGCCCCCC
>NZ_JBEYVJ010000689.1:0-2504 GCF_040643935.1 Kitasatospora sp. NPDC047058
ATCCATCCCACAGTTTGAGGCGGCCCGGTCCTCCCTGCGGGCCCCTAGGCTGGCCCACAGGCGCTGCCGGCCGGCGGTGCGATGGCGGCGGTCAACGCGCCCGAGGCGGACGTCGTCGCGACGCTGGCCGAGGGTGCGGTGATCGCGGCGGTCAACGGGCCGGAGTCCGTGGTGGTCTCGGGCGAGACCGAGGCCGTCGACCAGGTCGTGGAGCTGTGGCGCGAGCGGGGCCGGCGGGTGCGCAGGCTGCGCGTGTCGCACGCCTTCCACTCGCCCGCGATGGACCCGGTCCTCGACGAACTCGCGTCTGTCGCCGCCGGGTTGGACTACCGGCGTCCGAACATGATGTGGGCGGGCGCGCTGACCGGTGAGCTGGTGACCGAGTGCGAGGCGGGCTACTGGCCGTCGCAGACGCGCCGGGCGGTGCGGTTCGCCGACGCGGTGGCCGCCCTCGCCGCGCAGGGCGTCTCGGTGTTCATCGAGGTCGGCCCCGACGGGTCGCTCTCCTCCCTCGGCCCGGACATCGTGGCCGGCATCGGGAGCGAGGAGCCCGTGTTCGTCCCGCTGCAGCGGCGCGACGACCAGGACGCGACCGGCCTGGTGGGCGGTCTCGCCCGGGCCTTCGTCAACGGTGCTGCGGTCGAGTGGAGTTCGATGCTGCCGACCGGCGCGCCGGTCGAGCTGCCCACCTACGCCTTCCGCCACCAGCGGTTCTGGCCCGAGGGCATCCTGGCGATGCCGGTGGCCGGCGGGGACGGTGCGAGCACCGAGGCGGAGGCCCGGTTCTGGGCGGCCGTCGAGGGCGGGGACCTGACCCAGCTGGCCGACACGCTGGCCGTGGACGGCGGCCGTCCGTTCAACGAGGTGCTGCCGGCCCTGGCGTCCTGGCGGCGCCGCGAGCAGGACCGGTCGCTGACCGCCAACTGGCGCTACCGGACCGCCTGGTCGGCCGTCGCCGAGCCCGACGCCCGGGTGCTGTCCGGCACCTGGGTGACGGTGGTGCCGGCCGGCACCGACGCGCAGCCGTACGTGTCCGCGCTGGCTGCTCGCGGGGCCGAGGTCGTCGTGGTCGACGTCCCCGCCGGGCTCGTGGACCGGGCCGGGCTGGCGGCGCTGCTGGGCGCGGCCGCGGAGCCCGCTGCCGTGGCCGGTGTGCTGTCGCTGCTGGCGCTGGACGAGACGGCGCTGCCGGAGCACCCGGCGGTGACCGCAGGCATGGCGGCAACCCTGGCCCTCGTCCAGGCGCTGGGTGACGCCGGGATCGCCGCCCCGCTGTGGTTCGCCACGCGTGGCGCGGTGGCGGCCGGCCCGGGTGAGGCGCTGGCCAACCCGGTGCAGGCGCTGGTGTGGGGTCTGGGCCGGGTCGTCGGCCTGGAGCACCCGGACCGCTGGGGCGGTCTGGTCGACCTGCCGGAGACGCTCGACGAGCGCGCCGGTGCGCGCCTGGTGGCGGTGCTGGCCGGCTGTGGCGAGAACGAGGTCGCGATCCGGTCCGCCGGAATCCTGGGCCGCAGGCTCACCCGGGCCTCGCAGCTCCGCGGCAACGACCCCTGGACGCCGCGCGGCAGCGTGCTGATCACCGGCGGCACCGGCGCGATCGCCGGCCACGTGGCCCGGTGGCTCACCGGGCGCGGTGCCGAGCGGCTGGTGCTGACCAGCCGTTCCGGCCCCGCCGCGAAGGGCGCGGCGGCCCTGGCGGCCGAGTTCGCGACGGCCGGCTCCGCGGTCGAGATCGTCGCCTGCGACGTGACGGACCGTTCGGCGCTGGCCGGGCTGGTGGCCTGGATCGGCGCGAGCGGTCCGGCGCTGTCCTCGGTGCTGCACACCGCGGCCGTGCTGGACGACGGTGTGGTCGACCGGCTGTCGGTGGACCGCCTGGAGACGGTGCTGGCCGCGAAGGCGGCGAGCGCGGTCCACCTGGACGAGCTCACCGCGGAGCTGGACCTGGACGCCTTCGTCCTGTTCTCCTCGATCTCCTCGACGCTCGGTGCGGCCGGGCAGGGCAACTACGCGGCGGCCAACGCCTTCCTGGACGCCCTCGCCGAGAACCGGCGCAGCCGCGGCCTGGCCGCGCTGACCGTCGCCTGGGGTGCCTGGGCCGGCGGCGGCATGGCCGAGTCCAACAGCGTGGTGCAGGCCCGGGTCAAGCGCGGCCCGATGCCGGCGATGGACCCGCAGCTCGCCGCCCGGGCCCTGGGCGAGGCACTGGAGGGCCCGGACGCCCTGGTGACCGTGATGGACGTGGACTGGGCGCAGCTGGCGTCCGGTCCGGGCGCGGCGGACCTGCCCGAGCGGCCGCTGGTCCGGGACCTGCCGGAGATCCGCCGGCTGGCCGCGGCCGGTGGGGCTACGGCTGCCGTGGTCCGCGGTGAGGGCGAGCTGGCGCACCGGCTGGCCGGCCTGGCCCGCGCCGAGCAGGAGCGGGTGCTCACCGACCTGGTGCGGGCCGAGGTCGCGGTCGTGCTGGGGCACGCCTCGGCCGACGCGGTCGAGGACCGGCGCGC
>NZ_JBEYVJ010000690.1:0-2495 GCF_040643935.1 Kitasatospora sp. NPDC047058
CCGCCGAGGCGGCGGGGGCGCCGGCGAGCGGCGCGGCCAGGGCGGCGGCGACGGCGTAGGCGGCGGCCAGGCGGGAGGCACGGCGAAGCGTGGTGGGAGTTGGCATGCCCGCAGTGAACGCGGCTCCGGCCACGCCGGGCAAGACGATGGACGATAACCATATGAACTCATTGGTAACTTAAAGCTGTCTGGCCAACTCGTCCTTCGGCGAACCGACTTGCCTGGACAACTGGCTCGGCCACCACATGTGCCGGTCCAGGTCCAGGGTGAGCGCGGTGACCAGGACCGACCGCACCACCAGGGTGTCCAGCAGCACGCCGAGGGCCACCGCGAAGCCGATCTCGGCGAACCCGACCACCGGCAGGGTGCCGAGCACCGCGAAGGTGCTCGCCAGGATCAGCCCGGCCGAGGTGATCACGCCGCCGGTCGCGGCCAGCCCGGCCACCGCCCCGTGCCGGGTGCCGTGTTGGAGGGACTCCTCCCGCACCCGGGTCATCAGGAAGATGTTGTAGTCGATCCCGAGCGCGACCAGGAAGACGAAGACGAACAGCGGGAACGCGTTGTCGGTGGCCTCGAAGTGGAAGACGTGCTCGAAGAAGAAGGCGCTGATCCCGAGCGTCGCCGCGTACGACAGCACCACGGTGGCGACCAGCACCAGCGGCGCGGTGATCGCGCGCAGCAGCAGGGCCAGGATCACCAGCACCACGCCGAGCACCAGCGGGATGATCGTCCGGTTGTCGTTCGTCGCGGCCCGGCCGGCGTCCAGGATCACCGCCGTGGACCCGCCCACCTTGGCGTCTGCGTTCGGCACGGCGTGGACGGCGTCCCGCACCCGGTCCACGGTGTCCTTGGCGGCCTGGCTGTCCGGTGGGTCGGCCAGCGTGGCCTGGAACAACGCCTTCCCCTCGTGCACGGTCGGTACGGAGGTCGAGGCCACCCCGGGCGTCGTCTGCGCCACCGCCCGGACGGCCTCGGCGCCGCCCGCCGTGCTGATCACGGTCAGTGGCGCGCCCGTCCCGCCGGGGAAGTGCTGCTCCAGCACCTGCTGGCCCACCACCGAGTCCGGCTTGCCGGTGAAGGTGCCGGCCGTGGACAGGCCGCTGGCGTTCAGCGAGACCAGCCCGATGCAGCAGGCCGCCAGGGCGAGCGACGTGCCGATCCAGACCTTCCGCGGACGACGGCCGATCCAGGCCCCGACGTGTGCCCAGCGGCCGGTCCGGGTCGGCTCCGGCGTGCCGAAGGCGGGCTTGACCGGCCAGAACACCCAGCGGCCGACGATCACCAGCAGGGCCGGCAGCAGCGTCAGCATCGCGGCCAGCGCCACCAGCACGCCGATCGCGCAGACCGGCCCGAGGCCGCTGGTGGAGTTCATCTCGGCGACCAGCAGGCAGAGCATCGAGGCGACCACCGTGGCCGAGGAGGCCAGGATGGCCGGACCGGCCCGGTGCAGGGCGAACGCCATCGCCTCGTGCCGGTCCTCGTGCCGGCGCAGCTCCTCCCGGTAGCGGGCGGTGAGCAGCAGGGCGTAGTCGGTGCCCGCGCCCAGCACCAGCACGATCAGGATGCCGGCGCTCTGCGCGTTGACGGTCAGTCCGGCGTGGTCGGCCAGCAGGTAGATGACGGCCTGCGCGACCACCAGGGCCCCGGCCGCGGAGAGCAGCGGGAACGCCCAGAGCACCGGGCTGCGGTAGGTGAGCAGCAGCAGGATGATCACCACGCTGATGGTGGCGGCGAGCAGGGTGCTGTCGATGCCGGCGAAGGCCTCGGCCTGGTCGGCGCCGATCCCGGCCGGGCCGGTGACGTGGGTGGCCATGCCCTGGTCGTTGTCGGCGGCGGTCGCCCGCATGCTGTCCACCGCCGGACGCAGGTCCTGCCAGCCGCCGGTGCCGATGTCGACCGGCACGATGGTCTGCATGGCCTGGCCGTCGCCGGAGAGCACCGGCCCGGTGATCCGGCCCACCACGTGCGGTGCGCTGGCGAACGCGGCGGCGTCCCGGGCCGCCTCGACCCGGTCGGCCGGGGTGATCCCGCCGTCGCGCTGGTAGACCACGACGGCCTGGGCGGTGTCCACCGGCTGGAAGGCGCGCTGTTCGTTCAGCACCTGGGTGGACTCGGCGTTTCCGGGCAGCCAGCTGGAGGCCTGGTTGTCCTCGGCATCGGCGAGCTTGCCGGCGAGAGGTCCTGCCACCACCAGCAGCACGAGCCAGAGGACCAGCACCACCCACTTGCTGCGGCGTCCGCAGGGGAGTGTGGCCAGTCGCCGGGTCGGACTCATGGGAACCCCCAGGGCCTGAGGCATCGGTCGTTCCAGCCTCCCACCGTCCCGCCGCCCCGGCAGCCGGAGGGCGGGCACCCCGGCCCGCATGCGCGTCCGTCCGGTCACCCGGTGTGTCCGTGCATGGGGTGTGCCCGTGTGCCCGTTCGCCCGGTCACCCCGTGCGCCCGGCGGGCCCGGGCCGCGGGCCCCGCCGGTCACGCGGGGACGGCCGCCCGCT
>NZ_JBEYVJ010000691.1:0-2482 GCF_040643935.1 Kitasatospora sp. NPDC047058
GCATGGGTGCTTCTCCCGTTCGTACGGCTCCAGCTATATCGCAAATCCCTCCAACTCTGGCATTTCGCCACGATTCCCGCCCCCGGAGCTGGCGGGCGTGGACGACGTCCTCGCCGAGGCCACCCCCGAGGACAAACTCGCCTACCTGAAGAAGGAGCAGGCCGCCGGCAACATGGTCGCGATGACCGGCGACGGCACCAACGACGCCCCCGCCCTCGCCCAGGCCGACGTCGGCGTCGCGATGAACACCGGCACCCCGGCCGCCAAGGAGGCCGGCAACATGGTCGACCTCGACTCCAACCCGACCAAGCTGATCGAAATCATCCGGGTCGGCAAGCAACTGCTCATCACCCGGGGCGCGTTGACCACGTTCTCGATCACCAACGACGTGGCCAAGTTCTTCGCGATCATCCCCGCGATGTTCGCGAACGCCTACCCCGGCCTGCGGCACCTCAACATCATGGAGCTGCACAGCCCGACCTCGGCCATCGCCTCCGCGATCATCTTCAACGCCCTGATCATCGTCGCCCTGATCCCGCTCGCCCTGCGCGGCGTCCGCTACCAGCCCGCCAACGCCACCGACCTGCTCCGCCGCAACCTGCGCGTCTACGGGCTGGGCGGCCTGATCCTGCCATTCCTCGGCATCAAGGCGATCGACCTGCTGATCCAGTTCGTCCCCGGCCTGGGCTGAGCCCCCCCCCCCGGAGCCCGGCCCGCCCATACGGGCCCGACGGCTCCGGACCGGGGGCAGCCTCGGGGCAGCCGGGCGTGCGGCCGGGGCCGAGGAGCTCGTGGTGCGCATCACCCTCGTACGGGAAGGCCAGGGAGGCCGTCCAAGGGCTGGTCCTCCCGCTGCCGCAGGACTCCTGATCCTGCGCTCCGCCCACGGGACTCTGTTCAGCCGCTCACGACCGTGCCGAACGGGCCGTCAGGCCCGCCGACGGCCGGCGCACCGTGGTCCGGCGCTGCGGCCTCCGGCGGGCGGACGCGGATGCTGCGGAGGAACGCCACCAGCCGAGGTCGTGCGCCTCGACGCGGAAACCGTTCGCCACTTCTCCCCCATATCCATGGGATGACTGCCCGAGGCACGGTAACCGTCGGTTTCACCAAAAGGCCTGCCTTGAAGCCGTGTTGACAGTCCCCTGACGGAATCCGACTGGCCCGCCGGACCCTCACCCGAACTCGCGCAGGCGCGGGCGCACTCCCAGCAGGGTCAGGGCGAGCGCCGCAGCGAGGGTGGCCCCGCCGAGGGCGGCGGTGACGGCATCGAGCTCGTCATCGGTGGCGGCGACCGCGTGGTCGAAGGCCCGCTTGTTGATCGCCTGGGTGTCGTCGATGGCGGCGCTGAGAACGCCGAAGTCGGCGTTGGACTGGCCTGCCTGGGTGCCGGTGTTGAAGGTGACCGCGTCCTTGAGCCGGCCCTGGGCGCTCAGCTCGCGAATCTTCCGGTCGTCCCGCTGGTACTGCTGGAAGGCGGTCAGCACCCGCTCGGCCGCGTCCTGCTCGCCGGCGAAGGTGATGTTGCGCAGCTCGTCACCGAGGAACCCGCCGAAGCCGACGGCGGCGTGGTCGGACCGGTGCCGCTCCGCAAAGGCGGCGAGCTTGGCGTTGTAGCCGCCCAGGGTGGCACCGTCGACGCGGGCGAAGGCCTGGGTCTTGTCCAGGAAGCTCTGCTCGTACGCGGCCGCGCGGGCCGGGTCGGTGAGGTAGCGGCTCTCGTCCGCGTTCAGGTCGTACGCCACGGCGCGGGCCCGGCTGAGCGCGATCACCGAGTCGAAGGAGTTGCTCTTCGCCACCACCAGCTGGTGGTCGGCCCGGGAGGCCAGCGTCAGCGCGGTGAGCAGCCCGGCGATGGCGAGCAGGGTGGCGGCGGCGAGCGGCAGGTTGACCAGTCGGTGGAAGCGCACTGCCAGCAGTCGTTGCAGCCCACCGAGGGTGGCGAGTGCGAGCAGGCCCGTGGCCAGGATCCACCACCAGCCACCTGCCAGGTCACCGCGCTGGGCGTCGTAGATGTGCCGGACGGTGGCGGAGTTGGCGGCCGTCACCTCGTCCACGGCGGGCAGCAGCCGCTGCCGCAGCAGGTCCGTAGCTTGCCGGTAAGCCGCCAGGGCGTCCGCCGACGGCTTGCCCGCCGGGGCGTGGGCCTGGTCCTCCAGCAACTGCGCCCGGGCCACCAGGGCCTCGTAGCGGCCGAGTTCGCCGATCACGCTCTGCACGGCCCGCTGCCCGGCCGGATCGCCCGCGGCCGCCTCTGCGACGCGCTGCAGGTCGTCGTCGGCCTGGGTGCGGCGCTGCTCGTAGGTCTCCAGGGTCTCCTGGCGGGGCTTCGCGTAGTCCGGATCGGCGCCGAACAGCAGCAGGTTGGCGACCTGGGCGTCCATGTCGTTGAGCGCGAAGTACAGGTCGGCCGAGCGCACCACCTGCGGGGCGGCCTGGTGGCCGATGACGTCCGTCCCGTCCCTGGCCCCGCCCAGCACGGCGG
>NZ_JBEYVJ010000692.1:0-2465 GCF_040643935.1 Kitasatospora sp. NPDC047058
CGGCCTTGATCCGCCGCCGGTCCGGCCGCCGCGGCGGTCCCCGTCAGGGTCGCCCGCAGCCGGACCGCCACCGCCGGCGGCGCCGGATCGGACGGTCCACCGCGCAGGTTCTCCAACAGGTAGGCGAGTCGCCTGGTGTCCTCGACCGAGACGGCCAGCATCGGCAGCAGGTCCACAAGGGCCTGTTCGGCGTCCGGGTCGGACTCCGCGGCGGTGACCCACCTGCGCAGGGCGACCAGCCCGGAGGCGGAGCACGTCGGGTCGTTCAGGACGGCACGCCAGAGCGCGGCGAGCGACTGCCGCAGGAGGGCACCCGCGGTTCCGGGTGCGCGCTCCGCCCGGGCGAAGTGGTCGAGCAGGAGCGGACGCCCGGTGTCGGGACCGCCGTCCGTGGGGCCACAGGCGTGGACCATCGTGCGCAGGACGAAGTCCCTTTGCAGGCCCCGCGGTGGCAGCGGCAGCAGGGCCGGCCAGAGCCCGGCCGCGGTGTCGGCGGCAGCGGCCGGAGCCGGCCCCGGACCGGCCCCCTCCGCCACACCGCCGTACGGACCGGTGCCGAACCGGCCGGGGGCGTCCTGGCCGGCGGCGTCCTGGCCGGCGGCGCCCTGGCCGGCGGCGAGCAGCAGGGCCGCAGCGGACTCGGCGAGCTCGTCCAGCTCCTCGGGCCACCCGGCCGCCGGCTTCCCGCGCTTCTCCAGTGCCCGGACCGCGGCCACCAGGGCGGTCACGGCCTCGCCCGGGAAGGAGTCCCCGACCAGGGCGTAGGTGCGGACGGCGGTCCGGCGCAGCCGGTGGTCGTCGTCGGTGCACCAGTCGCGGAGGATGCGGGGCACGTGCGGCGTGTCCAGGTGGTGGGCCAGGGCCAGCGCGTTGGCGGCGGCGAGCCGGGCGCGGAACCGCCGGTCCGCCGCCCACGGGCGCACGAGGAGCGCCATGGCCGACGGGAGGTCGGTCCGGGCGAGGACGGCGGCCGTCGAGGCGGCCCGGGTCCGGACCAGCGGGCGCGGGTCGTCGGCGAGCCCGCGGAGCCACGTCACCAGCGCCGGGCGGGCCGACGGGTGGCCGATCCAGACCTCACGGAGCAGCGTGAGGGCGGTCAGCCGGTCGCGGAACTGGATCTTGGTCTGGCGCACCGGGCCCCACTCCGTCTCCTCGGTCTCCTCGTACCGGTCGGCCTGCGCCCGCTCGATCCGCTGGGCGCTCGACGTGCCGAAGACGGGGATGCGGGCCGGCTCCGTCGGGTCCTCGATCCGCTGCAGCAGCCCGAAGAGGACGTCGCTCAGCTCGGCGGTGAGCGGGTACGGGGCCTCGTCGAAGGCGGCCAGCGCGATGAGGAACGCCTTGTCGTGCAGGGACTGTTCGGCGCTGTCGAACCAGTCCCGGACCTGCTGCTCGGCCGCGTAGTGGCCGAACCCGGCGAGTCCCTCCAGGGTGAGCGTGCCGCGTGCGTACGCGGCGATCCGGTCCGCGAGGGTGGCCAGTTCCGCCACCGGCCGCCGGTGGCCGAGGACGGACCGGACCGCGGGCAGGCCGAGGAGCTCCTCGACCCCGTGGCCGGCGAGGTCGCGCCCCCGCAGGTGCCCGCGCAGCAGCCGGGCGGGCTCGGGCGGCTGCCACGGGACGTGCCCGATGCCGCCGTGCAGCACGGGGTGCGGCCCGACCACGATGACGAGGTGGCCGCCGACCGCGCGCAACTTCTCGCTCAGCCCGCGCAGATGGTGCTCGCGCAGCGGCCGCTCGGGGCTGGTGGCGAAGTCCGCGAGCAGGTGGCCGCAGCCCTCGCGCAGTTCCCCGGCCAGCCTGCCGGGCGTGAGGGCCGGGTCGAGCGCCCGGTACGAGGTGGAACCGACGGTGCGCAGCAGCATCAGGGCGGCGGAGCCGCGGCCGGTGGCCGCCGGGCCGGAGATGACGGCGACGCGGTGCTCCCGCAGCTGGGCGAGCGCCGTGCCGAAGGGGCCGCCGGGGCGACCAGGCGCCGGGGCCGGCGTCCTCGGCGGGGCCCGCCCCGGGCGCCCCGGGCGTGCCGTCACCGGGCGTGCCGTCACCGGGCTCGTCCCCCGGGCCGGCCGGGTGGACGAAGTGCAGGGCGAGCGCCTCCACCTCGGCGGCGGGGATCTCACCGGACCGTTCCTCGCCGTCACCGCCCAGGTGGTACTCCACCTTGCTGCCGCCGAGGATGACGTCGCCGGTGACGTGCCCGCCGCTCACCCCGTGCTGGTCGCCGCCGACCAGGGAGCCGCCGAGGCGGGCGGAGTGGCCGAGCAGGATGCCCGGGGTGTGCCGGTACAGATCGCGCCGCGAGTCCCAGGCGTGCTCCTCGGAGGCCTCGGCGCCGCCCTCGGGATCGTCCGGTCCGGCCGGTGGCCCCCACTGATGAATCTCGCCCTGTGCCTGATGAACACCAGACGGCCGCTCTCCAAGAAGGAGCTGCGGGAGTCCATCGAGGCGTACCGCGAGGCCTGGCA